>CAYZWN010000048.1:0-24928 GCA_964482185.1 uncultured Roseivirgaceae bacterium | reverse complement strand
CTTTTTGAATCAATCGCGTATCTATATCGTTTTCTACAAGAAAATCCACCAATCCATGGCCAAGTTCATCTTGTCCGATTCGGCTGATCAATGCCGGCTCAAGGCCAAAGCGCTTCAGGTGCACGGCTACGTTCATCGGAGCGCCGCCGGGTTTTTTTTCAGTTGGAAATACATCCCAAAGGGTTTCTCCAAAGCAGATTATTTTTTTTTCAGTCATGATGAATGATGCCTTTTTCGAGTTGTTCCAATGATTTGCCCTTGGTTTCGGGCATAATTTTCCAGACGAAAAGTAATTGCAATACCATCATAATGGAAAAAATCATGAAAGTATTACCACCCCCCAGTTGCTCGGTAAACCAGGGAAAAGTAAAGGCTATGACAGCAGCCATAAACCAATGTGTAAAGCTGCCCAGCGACTGGCCATTTGCGCGCACCTGGTTGGGAAATATTTCAGAGATAAACACCCAGATTACCGCACCCTGAGAAAAGGCAAAAAAGCCAATATAAACGAACAGGTACACCGGTACGGCGAATCCGCTGAAATTTTGGGTATAAAAGGCAAATGAAGTCAATGCAAGCGTTATTATAAGGCCCACAGAGCCAATGAGCATCAACTTTCGGCGGCCAAACTGATCAATGAACCGGATGGCAACCAGGGTAAAAATAAAATTAACGATACCCAATCCTGCCGTGGACAATAAAGCAGAGCTTTTCCCCAATCCGGTCATTTCGAAAATCCTTGGAGCATAGTAAATAATGGCATTGATTCCGGAAACCTGATTGAACACCGCGAACAACACCGCGAGCATGATGGGCAGTTTATATTGCCCGGAGCTAAACAGGCCGCGCTCTTCTTTTTTCTCATGTCTTGATGCTTTGATGGCGGCGATCATTTCATCGGCTTTGCCGCCGCTGATGATATCGAGTGTTGGTCTGGCCTCTTCCACATTGTCTCGTTTTATAATCAGCCACCTTGGGCTTTCAGGTACAAAAAGCACCATGATCAGGAAAAACATCGCCGGAAACGATTCCACACCCAGCATCCAGCGCCATGCAAGCGGGCCGATACCCTGGAGCAGGTAATTGCTCAGATAGGCGATTAATATACCGAAAACAATATTGAACTGAAACAGGGCAACAAGCCTGCCCCGTGAGTCAGCGGGCGATATTTCTGATATATACATCGGCGCGGCAACGGAAGAGGCCCCAACACCCAGACCACCCAGGAAACGAAATATCATAAAGGTAGTCCAGTCGAAGGCTAATGCAGAACCGATCGCAGAAATGAGGTATAAAACGGCAATCCAGAAGAGTGTCTTTTTTCTTCCTAATCTGTCTGATGGGATGCCACCGAAAAGTGCGCCAATCACAGTGCCGATAAGTGCGATGGAGACGGTAAGGCCGTGTTGAAGCGCGTCAAGGGTCCATACTCGTTGGATTTCCTGCTCTGCACCTGAAATGACTGCCGTGTCAAAACCAAACAGGAAACCGCCCAGCGCAACGGTTACCGACCATAAAACTATCTGGTGTTTTTTCATAACTTTTTTAGGTTAATCAAAAGTAATGCATCAGTTCGGGCTTAAGGTACAATCCTGTATCAATAATCTTAAGTTTTACACGATAATAAATTGTTGATTTAGCCCATCTGGAAATTGATTAATGCAGGTTAGTTTCCAGAATACACTTTAAGTTTTGTGACAGACTTTAAATTTTGTTTCATTGTCATGAATGCCTTTTTATGGATTCTGCTCAGATAGCAAATGTAATTTGTGTCGTTTTCAGGACTAAGGCGGGGTGGTTCGGCTCCGTTTTCATAGAATAAAAAAAGGCGATAACCGTATGGATTATCGCCTTCAAAAATATTTAAGACATCATTAATGAACAAAGAGCATCTCTCTGTATTTCACCAATGGCCAGTCTTCATCATCAACAAACAATTCAAGCTTGTCAACGTGATACCTGATTTTGTCGAAGTATTTGTGTTTTATGTTGTGACAATACTCGATTGCTAGTTCTCTACTGTGTTCTATTTTATTGATACGCTTTCTTTCTTCAATCATATCCAGTACACCATCACGAACAGCATGAATATGCTCAGTGATCTTGGTAATTGTTTTTACCGTGGAGGCATTATCGACACCGATTTCCTGAAGCCCTTTTGCTGCAGTTATGAGCATTTGCTGATATTTAACTGCTGTTGGGATAACGTGATTGAGCGCGAGATCACCCATTACGCGCGATTCAATCTGCACTTTTCTGATATAGTTTTCCCACAGGATTTCATTACGTGCTTCTAATTCACGTTCGCTCAATATATTGAATGCGCCAAAAACTTCTTTGCTTTCTTTTGTCAGGAGCGCATCCAACGCTTCGGGCGTGTCTTTGATGTTGGACAATCCTCGTTTTTCAGCCTCTTTCACCCACTCATCAGAGTATCCATCACCCTCGAAACGAACATTTTTTGATTCTGCGATGAGTTTTCTAAGCACTTCAATAATTGCAAGTCGTTTTTCTTTCCCTTTATTTATCAGGCCGTCAACCTGCTCGCGGAAATCTTCAAGCTGCTTGGCAACGATGGTATTCAATGCCGTCATAGCGATGCCCGGGTTTGCGTTGCCACCAACTGCCCTGAATTCAAATTTGTTACCAGTAAAAGCAAAAGGAGACGTCCGGTTCCTGTCCGTATTATCCAGAATTATTTCCGGGATTTTGTCAATACCCAGTTTCATATACATATTGTCGCCCTTTTCGATCTTTATATTTCCATTGCTTTCAAGTTCATCAAGTACGGCACTCAATTGCGAGCCGATGAAAACAGAAATAATTGCAGGAGGCGCTTCGTTGGCACCAAGCCTGAAATCATTGCCCGCCGAAGCAATGGAAGCCCTGAGTATGTCTGCATATTTATGTACTGCAGCAATGGTATTTACAAAGAAAGTCAGAAAAAGGAGGTTTTCACGAGCGCTGCTGGACGGTTGGAACAGATTCACGCCTGTGCTTGTAATCAAGGACCAGTTGTTGTGTTTGCCTGTACCGTTGATCGCAGCAAATGGTTTTTCATGGAACAACACTGTCAGTTCGTGCTTGTCAGCGATTCGACGCATTACGTCCATCATAAGCATGTTATGGTCGGTCGCCACGTTGACTTCTTCAAAAAGCGGCGCAACTTCAAACTGGCTGGGTGCCACCTCATTGTGCCTCGTTGTAACCGGAATACCGAGCTTATGACACTCAATCTCAAATTCCTGCATAAATGCAAAAATCCTTCTTGGAATGGAACCGAAATAATGGTCGTCCAACTGTTGTCCTCTTGCCGGTGCATGTCCGAATACGGTTCTGCCCGACATTACGAGGTCCGGCCTGGCGTTGAACAATGCCTTGTCAATGACGAAATATTCCTGCTCACAGCCCAGTGAGGCTGTCACTTTCGAGACGTTTCTGTCGAAGTATTTGCAAACCTTGGTTGCGGCTTTATCAACAGCTTCGAGGGCCTTTAAAAGTGGCGCTTTCACATCAAGCGCTTCACCAGTGTAGGACACAAATATGGTCGGGATACATAATGTGGTGCCCCATTTGAACATTGGTGAACTTGGATCCCAGGCCGTGTAACCACGAGCTTCAAAGGTTTGCCGAATTCCGCCAGAGGGGAAAGATGATGCATCAGGTTCTTGCTGAACGAGAGCAGAGCCTTTAAATTTTTCGATTCCGCTCAGGCTGTCAAAGAATGAGTCATGTTTTTCGGCGGTGGAACCGGTTAGTGGCTGAAACCAGTGTGTGTAGTGCGTAATCCTATGATCAATTGCCCAGGATTTCACTGCCGCTGCTACAGCATTGGCTGTTTCGGCGCTGATTTTTTTACCTTTATCGATGCAATATTTTACCTCCTTGAACACATCAGGAGCCAGGGTAGCCTGCATCTGGGGAAGCCCAAAACTTGTAGTATTGAAGTAATCCGATACCTTATTGGAAGGAAATTCAGGAAAGAGTGGTTGCCTGCTCCCCGCTTCCTGGACGGCTTTAAATCGAAGGTTTGCCATAGATTTTTAAATTTTTATTAAGTGAAATAAATTTTTGCCAAAAATAGAACTAAAATCGTTAATTGACACAAAAAAGATATATAAATGATGAATAAAAATAAAAAAATGCAAAAATATATGAAAATAGGCCTTATAAATGATGCAAATTATAAATAACTGCAAAAAAGTGATTGTCTATTGTTAATATTTCAGTAATTCAAAACCGAAATCATTTTTTTACTAAAAAACGGTCATGCAGATACTTAAAATACAGGAAATAAATGCGTTAATTCATTGATAATCAATCATGACGGCAGCCACAATGCGAAGTCTATTTGTAATGAATTATACAGGCTAAGTTAAAAGCAAAACAATTCAGTAAAACCCGGAAAACATTCAAAGTGATCCGGTTATTAGGGTCCGGATCACCATAAATCAAAATGTATTTCAAAACGAATGGTTATTCTACAAGGATTGTATATCCCCTTATGCCATGTTCATGGCTATCCAACCCGTCAATTTCATGTTCTTCAGATACCCTGACTCCAATGGTAATTTTAAGGATATAGAAAATCAATAATGCTATTGGAAATGCGACTGCGCCATAGGCTAACACACCGATAAGTTGGGTTCCGAAGGTATGATCCGGATTAGTCGAGAAAATGCCAACTGCAAGTGTACCCCAAATACCACAAGTGAGGTGAACAGAAACAGCACCGACCACATCATCAAGTTTGAACTTGTCAAGTGTGATGGCAGAGAGCACTACAAGTACACCGGCGATCGAACCTATAAAAAGCGCTGCGCCTATACCTACCGTATCAGCTCCTGCGGTAATACCAACCAGGCCTGCAAGAATCCCGTTTAGTAACATACCTAGATCCATCCTTTTGAACACTGCATAGGCCGTGAAAAAAGCAAACAAACCACCTGTACACGCAGACAAAGAAGTTGATACAAGGACATATGATACGATATCGGGATCGGCAGAAAGTACAGACCCGCCGTTGAAGCCAAACCAGCCGAGCCAAAGGAGAAATACACCAATTACAGCAAGCGGCACAGAAGAACCGGGCTTGTCAATCACTTTGCCGTTGTCGTATTTTCCAAGCCGGGCGCCTATAACAAAAATGCCCGCAAGCGCCCCCCAGCCACCTACAGAATGCACCAGTGTTGAGCCTGCGAAATCATAGAAATTCATGGCTTCCAACCAGCCCCCGCCCCATTTCCAGCTTCCTAAGAATGGATAGACGATCCCGACATAAATTAAGGTGAAGATCATGTAGGTGGATAATTTCACGCGTTCCGCAATTGCACCGGACACAATGGTTGCTGCCGTGGCAGCAAACATTCCCTGGAAAAGAAAGTCAGTCCAGTAAGTGTAACCGCCACTTGCATAATCAATCGATGGGCCACTTGTGGCAGCATCATAAGCGATGCCGAATCCTGCAAAGCCAAGAATGCCATCGATGATATTGAATTCGCCAGGATACATCAGATTGAAACCCACGAGAAAGTAGGTTAAGAGACCGATGATTGGCGTTATCGTGTTCTTGAACAAAATATTCACCGTGTTTTTGGATTGCCCAAAGCCCGCTTCTACTCCGGCAAAGCCGAGATGCATGATGAAAACCAAAGCAGTCGCGATCATCATCCATACGTTATTGGTTGTATAAAGAGCCGTTGCGGCTAAGTCAACACTTGCCTGAATTTCTGAGGCGGCAACCGCAACGACATCTGCCGCTGTTCCGGCAATTACCTCCGTGAGGTTATTGAGCGCCAAAACATCTGATAAAATTGGAGGACTTCCAAATAAAGATAAACCCGCCATATCAGCGACTGCATTTTTAATTATCATTTCCATAGAGTTAACAGTTTAACCATGTATTAAAATAATGAATATATAATTATATATATAACTAATAAATATTAAGCAATCAACCTGAGCAATTCTTTATGCTATTTCCTTAAATCTTGCTAAGCTCTTACGAATAGCTTAATTATGAAGGTCGATGGGGCAAAGCTAAACAGGAAAAATATAATTAAAAATATTGCAGCGAAAATTACATACATTTAATAAAACATATATTAAATAGCTGTATAAATATGAAAAGTGTAATTAATATGTTTATAATTTATAAAAATATCAATTCACTTCGCGCTCTTTTTTGCAATTGATCTATTTATTAATATACATATATAAAGAATATATATGATATTAATTATAATTTTCGAAAGCGCGTTTCGCTAAAATGCAAAAAATACGATTAATAGGTAAAAATGATATATAAAAGATATAAAAGAATTATATAATAAGTTTATTAGATTAATAAATACACGTATAAAGTCTATAATAATGTTTGAAAGTAATATATAGGGTATGATTCGAGCTATTATATAGAATTAATTGCATTTACTTTCTCATGATTAAATGATATAATATAATTTATAAAGGTATAAAATATAACATTCCAAAGTCATGTTGGTTGCGGTATGTCCGTATGCGCTGGTTTATTTAATGAAGAAGCAGTGCGCAGAACTTTATTTAGCATTTCTAATGAGTTGTGCTTAAAAGCGCTTATACATTGCTTTTCCATTTTTGGCGACCAAAAAGATCAGATCAATTGATGCCGCTGCATGGCATAATTGCACATATTGAATCAATCAATGGTATTATTTCCATTCCGGAAAATAAAAAATGTAAACAACAAATAAACAGGGTAAAAAAAATAGCAGAAAAAGAAAAATGTACGTAAATGTATTACGAAAAGGATAATTAAACAACCATTAAAATAAAAAATATGTAAAAAAAAGTTATATAAGGTAATAATGTGGATATAGAATTTGGTTTTTGAAACAATTCTGTTGAAATAGCATCGCGTTTAATTGTTGAAGGCGCCTTGACAACCGACGTGGCGGAGGAATTTCCGCCTAAATTATTCTTAACTCAAACTTTTAACAAAATGAAACAATTAATTACGTTTAGTAAATCACTGTCGATCGTGTTGCTTTCGACTTTAGTTTTAGTCTTCTCAATTACATTTGTTGATCAGGCAAATGCTCAGGATGATGATAAATTCAGTATGAGCGTATCCCTTAATTCAGACCAGTTTTTTGGATTCTATCCGTTTTTTGCCGGTTCATATTCATTAAGCGATAATCTGGATTTCACATTTTATGGCATTCTTTGGTCTGGTGGTACCGGCGGTGGATGGGGAAACTGGACTGAATTTGGAATTGGAGTGAATCTACCTGTAGCTGATGGATTGGATATTACACCACAAGTGGGTATTCTTGGAGGAAACTTACTTTCATCCGGAGCACAATCACAGGGAGTTCTTGGAGATGGAATTGTGCCGAATCTTACCATAGGTCTTGACAAAGAAAAAGTTGAAGGCGAAATTTATGCCGGTTTTTATCTTCCATTGCGAGATGAAACTTCTTCGACAAGTCAAACAACGCTTTCCTTTATTCATTACTGGGCCAATTTTGGATACAAGGTTACCCCATTTTTCTCTTTCGGATTATTGTTCGAGCATTTGATTAATTCTGGAGGATCAAATGTGGAATCATCAACAGATGTTTACCAATGGTTGGGGCCTTATGTGCAATTTGCGAAACCTTCAGGGGGAGTCTTTACAAGGTTTTCATTCGGGACGGATTTGGTAGAAGATAATGACTCATTCTTCAAACTATCTCTTGGCTATAGCTTTTAAGCATCCGCAACAAGCTTAAAGTTTCTATTCCTGTTTATCTGGAGTTAACCCGCAAGATTCATCTGAATTTTGCGGGTTATCAATCTTTTACATATTGTTGTTGACTCCTATATACTATACGCTCCTCGAGATGGTACATCTCAATATTGATCCAGATCATTATTTACTCAGTTTCAACAATTATTATTCAATACTGATATTCAGATTTTTAAAAGCACAAAATGTACAATACGTTGATATTAAGGCATATAAGTATCCTTTTTTGTAATCGATCAACTTGCAAACCTAACGGCTTCCCTGCGTTTCCTGAGGTTTTCATTTTTTTACCGCAAAGGTCACAATGAAAAATTACATCTGGTTATATGATTCTACTATCAACGGCAATTAATCTGATGGTCAATGGGCGATTTTTTACCATGCCAATACTTCAAATAACTATTGAAGCAGTCTTGTATCAATTAGCTGAGTGATTAAATATCTTAAAAAAATACAATCCATTATTTATTATTTATTATCTCCAAATTTACTTATTACCTAATCTGAGAATATACATTTTTACTTTCGGTATTTAATAAATCTTTCATTAACTTCAATATGTTGTCCATAAGAGGCTATATAAAAAGAAAACATAACTAAACGACCAAATGGTATATATCAAAGAAATAGTTATGTATTATTTTAAAGAGTCATAATCAATCTTTAAAAAGTACAATGAGTGCCGCATTAAGAAATATTGATATTATCCACAACTGCGAAGATCGATTTTTCAATTGGTTAAAGTATGAATTAGCTTGTCAGGGCGTTTCTGCCGAAGATTTCAAAGACCTTTCCGAACTTTTAACCCACCACGAAGCAGAACTCATTCATTTTCGTCAGCATCTGAAGCCATTAAAAAAATGGGATAAGACCAGACTTGAATGTTATGCGTTGAGTTCATCTTTGAACGGAAGTGCGGAAAAGGATGAAGATCATTTAAGTCTTCTCGAAAAGACAGCTTTTGAGGGGCAGGTGCTTTGGCTCACTATTCAGGAAGAATAAGCATTTTTTAGATTTAAGTCCATTCGCTTTTACAGTAATGCAATTTTTGCATTATTCGCATTCTCATTGTGCTTTGAAAAATGGTTCTGAATTATATCTGGATATCCTTTTTTATACTAGCCTTTATAGTCGCCTGCATCAAATTATTTGTTTTTGGCGATGCAAGGATTTTTTCTGAACTCTTCGATGCGGTTATCAACTCATCTAAAAGCGCCTTCGAAATTTCTATTGGCCTCACGGGGATTCTTGCGTTTTGGCTTGGGATCGTCAAAGTTGGCGAAAAGGGCGGCATGGTTAATTTGATGTACAAGGTTGTCGGCCCGTTCTTTAGAAAGCTGTTCCCGGAAATACCAAAAAACCATCCGGTGCTTGGGCCCTTGTTATTGAACATATCAGCAAACATGCTCAATCTGGATAATGCTGCAACACCGCTCGGACTAAAAGCCATGGAAGGATTGCAGGAATTGAATCCGGATAAGGATCGGGCGTCCAATGCCCAGATCATGTTCCTCGTTTTAAATACATCGGGCCTCACGATCATTCCGATAAACATCATGGTGTACAGAGCGCAAATGGGCGCCGTTAACCCTGCAGATATATTTTTGCCAATTTTGCTGTCCACCTTTTTTTCCACGCTTGCCGGTCTGATTGCCGTTAGTTTTTATCAGAAAATCAATCTGCTGGATAAGACGATATTGCTATACCTGGGTTCTATGACACTTTTTATCGCAGGACTGATACTGTATTTCCAAACGCTTGAGCAAGAAAGGATGCAACAAATCTCGGAGACGGTAAGCCATTTTATTTTGTTTTGTTTGATTATCGGGATGATCCTGCTCGGACTCAGGAAAAGGAATAACATCTATGACGACTTTATTGAAGGTGCGAAAGAAGGCTTTTCGGTAGCCATTAAAATTATACCTTATCTGGTGGCTATGCTTGTTGCGATTGGTGTTTTCAGGGTATCAGGCACGCTTGATTTTTTGGTACAGGGCCTGGCCTGGTTTTTCCAGACAATCGGGCTGAATACAGATTTTGTCGGAGCGCTGCCTACTGCATTCATGAAACCCCTGAGCGGCGGGGCAGCGAGAGGCATGCTGCTCGATACCATGTCGGCCGAGGGAGCAGATTCTTTTGTGGGTAAAGTTGCAAGCGTTATGCAGGGATCAACTGAAACAACCTTTTATGTTATAGCTCTTTACTTTGGCGCCGTAAATATTAAAAACACCAGGTACGCGATTACCTGTGGACTGATTGCCGATTTCGCGGGAATCGTTGCGGCTATTTTACTGAGTTATTTATTTTTTCACTGATTCCTGTTTTTTGTGCTTGATATTGACATTTACTCAAAATCATTACATTTTCATCCACCCTTATTTTCTTTATTCTATTTTTGCGGCTTAGTTTTGAAATATGGATACAATTGCAGGCAAAAAGCAGGAGAAGGTATATGATTTGGCGAAAAATCACTTTTTAGGTGATTTTCCAGCTTCGTTACCAATTGAGAAGGCCTATCTGCATATCGGAATTTATATGGGATGGATTATTGATCATGATCTGTACTCCGAATATTTTGAAGATGAAGCATCTACAGAAATATATCGATTTAAAAGAAGAGAAATCGGGTGCATCATTCTGGCCGAAATCTGGAATGGTTCCTTGAGTCATGAGTTGTTCAGCGACCAAACCAACCTGTTTACATTCTATTATTACGCCGGGGGGATTTTTAAAATTGATTACAATGAACTACTCGTGAAATCACACAAGACCATCTATCATGTGGAAGATAGCTGGGAAAATTACGATAAAATCAGTAAGCGGATCAGTGAGCGCTTCGAGGAGTGGCAAAGTATTACCAGGTAGGTTTTACCAATTTTTCAAAAGTACATCGAATACGCCAAAGAAGTTGCTGAGTGCGCCAATACCTCCAAGTATCATCCTCTTATAAATAAAAAAGAAACCACCGGTTACAGTTTTATTTGTTCTTTCGGGTCCAGCTCATAACTTCAATGTTCAATTTGTGGAATTATGGATATTGATGCATTTAAAAAGCATGGGCATGCACTGATCGATTGGATTGCCGATTATTATCAAAATATCGAATCATTTCCGGTAAAGGCCAATGTACAGCCCGGGGAGGTGTTTCGAAATTTACCGGACAGCCCACCGGAAGCGGGTACAGATTTCGCTCAGATCATGGTTGATTTTAATAGCGTCATCATGCCGGGCATGACGCATTGGCAACACCCGTCATTTTTTGCCTATTTCAACGCCAATACAAGTTTTCCATCTATCCTCGGAGAGTTGCTCACTTCAGCGATTGGAGCACAATGTATGATCTGGGAAACCTCCCCGGCAGCGGCAGAACTCGAGGAGCAGGTTTGCAACTGGCTGCGTGACGCGGCTGGATTGCCGGTGACGTGGCATGGTGTAATTCAGGATACGGCTTCCACAGCAACAATTTGCGCCCTGCTCATGGCGCGGGAAAAATTTACTGATTTTGAAATTAACCGCAATGGATTTTATGGCCGGGATAAATTTACCATTTACTGCTCCGTCGAGGCGCACTCTTCGATAGAGAAAGCGGTGAAAATTGCCGGTTTTGGAAGCGAACAGCTGAGAAAAATCGCTGTGGATGAGGCGCTGGCCATGATACCGGAACAGTTAGAAGCAGCTATTAAGACGGATAGACACCATGGCTACATCCCCCTTTGTGTGATCGCGGCAGTTGGCACTACCGGCACACATGCCATGGATCCGCTGGCTGCCATTGGCAATATTTGTAAAACGTATAACCTGTTTTTTCATGTTGATGCGGCCCATGCCGGAAACGCTGCAATTTTACCGGAATATCAAAGCATAATTAGGGGCGTTGAAATGGCGGATACCTATGTGTTTAATCCCCATAAGTGGATGTTTACCAATTTTGATTGTACTTTGTTTTACACTGCGGACAAGGGTTTGCTTGTTCGAACTTTTGAAATCCTTCCGGAGTATTTAAAAACTCAAAATGATCATTCTGTCAATAATTACCGCGACTGGGGCATACAACTTGGAAGACGGTTCAGGGCGCTAAAGCTTTGGATGGTAATAAGAAGCTACGGACTTGATGGCATTAGGGCAAAATTCAGAGAACATATTGCCCTGGCCAGATATTTGGAAGCCGCACTAAGAACCGATAAGGATTTCGAAATAATGGCCCCGGTGCCACTCAACCTGGTTTGCTTCCGGTACAATCCTGGGATTAACTCAAAAGATGGACTCAATGAGATGAATATGAAGCTGGAACAGGAAATTAATGCCGCGGGGAAAGCTTATATTTCGCATACAAAGATTGATGGAAATTACACATTGCGGGCCTGCATCGGGCAAACAAACGTAAACAAAAGCCACGTCGAGGCATTTATTCAGCTGTTAAGAAATGAGGCTAAAAAACTCAGGTAAATCGTTTTACGGGGTCTAAACGTTGGAATTGAGGATTCAGGAGGAAGAAGTACCTAATAATCTGTTCGAGACACCACTAAATACCTTGCTTTTTTATTTTGCTTTGCTTGGGTACTTTTTTCACAATAGCCAATTTGGAATATATGCGACATATCGCCAGGCTTCAGGTAAAGTTGAAAACTGGTAATTTTTTTAGCTTGGAATTCAAGTTACTGATTTAGCCATTGCTTGAAAACGGCGGCTCTTTCCCTGCTAACGGTAAATTCATTGTCGAACTTCGATTTGATTTTTACAAATAGCTTGCCATTGAAATAGCTGTGGATTTTATCGATCGAATGAAAGTGAATAATTCCCTGTCTGCTTACCCTGAAAAATTGCCCGGGATCCAGCAACTGATCGAGCTCTTCAAGGGTGTTTTCAACAGAGAATTTAAGTTGGTCTTTTGTAATGCAAAACGTCACCTTGTGCTCTGAAACAAAGCATAAAATCTCATCTGCAGGGATGGATAAAAATTGCTCACCGCGACGTACAAGAAACCGATTTTTATAAACCGGTTTTTGACTGATGATGGTTTGCGCCAATTGGCGGGTAAATTCGCGCGGGTATGACTGCTGGCTCATTTCACGCAAACTTTCAAGCTTCCCGATGCTTTGTCTCAGTTCATCTATGTCCACCGGTTTAAGCAGGTAGTCAATGCTGTTCACCTTAAATGCCTGCAGAGCGTACTCGTCATATGCTGTCGTAAAAATTACCGGACTTTTCACATCTGCCTTTTCAAAAATGGCAAAGCTCAGATCGTCAGATAATTGAATATCCATGAAAATGAGATCGGGAGCATCATGGGTTTTTAGCCATTTTTCAGTATCCTCAACACTTTTCGTTTTGCCCACGATTTTGTAGTTTATATCCAATTCGACAATCAGCCGCTCGAGTTGTCGTGCTGCCGGTATTTCGTCTTCTACGATCAGAATATTCATCTCAGGCGAGTTCTAAAGGCAGGGAAACAGTAAAAAAATCTGATGATTCCAATACCTGTACAGTTTTGCCGGAAAGATGATGATAGCGGTTGACAATATTTTGCAAACCGATTCTTGTGCCTTCACTGTGCTTTTTCCTTTGCAAATTATTTTGCACAATCAGTCTGCCTTCTTGTTCTGAAATATCGATAGTAAGCGGCTTTTCGCTCGATATGACGTTGTGCTTCAGGGCATTTTCAATTAATATCTGTAGGCTCAGGGGAGCCACTTTCATTTTTTGATGAGCATCGTCAATGTTGACATTTAGAGACACATGTTCGCCAAATCTTATTTTATTAAGAAAAAAGAAAGAGTTTACAAATTTTAGTTCTGTTTCCAGTGTCACCCAATCCTGATCCTTATTTTGCAGCACATACCTGTAAACATTCGACAGGTGCTGCGTGTATTTTACCGCCAGTTCAGGATCGTCAGGTATGATGGAGATCAGGGTGTTCAGGCTATTGAACAAAAAATGCGGGCTGGTCTGCTGCTTGAGCAATTCAAATTGAGAAATGATCTTTTCCTTCATGATTCGCTCATTTTCGACGAGGCCATCCTTGTACCTCTGAAAATAATCAGCCCCTTCATAAAGCGCTACAATGCAGTAGGTTAGCAACAAGGTGCTGATAAGATGCCCGGAAATAAATTCTTGAGTGGGAATATCATTAAACAGATATTGAGAAATCGTAAAACATCCAATTATCGAGAAAGAAGCGGAAAAAACAGTTACGGAGAGTGTTAGAAGTATAATCCGCTTTACGGTAAAGTCCGGGTCCGGGAAATACTGTTTCATTTTTTTCACAAGAAAAAGATTGCCTTCCCAGAATATAACTGTATAGAACAGTCCCTGTAGGGCATCGTACCTTAAATAATTCCATGACAAAAATTTATGATCTGGATTTCCTACAATTATTGGCACGATTAAGCTCAGGCCTATAATTAAGATGTATCGAAGTTTTATATTGCGTTTCATGATAGAATTGGCAGAACACTCATGGCAATGGGCCCGGAATGAATCTTAAAATTAGAAATATATTCTGTATTGCGGAACAGGGAAGAAGCCGATTTGTGTGACCATTGACTCTGCATTGGTTCTACGGTTGTAAACAGGTAGAAAATCATTCGTCCTGCTGGTTACATTCTGCAAATCAATTGAGAACTCATGTGTGACTTTTGGGCGGTTCATCCGGTAACTCATTTTTACATCAGCACGAAAATAGTCGTTAAGTTGAGCTTCGAATGCCTGTGATTCATCCCGAATTTCCACGCCAGCTTCCTGTGATGCCTCCAGATCGACTGGTGTGTAGTAGCGCCCACCGGCGGCTTTTAGTTTAATGTCAAGGGCGAGCGTATTCATGTTGCCCACTTTCCATTCCTTACCACCCAGCACATTAAGCATATAGCGGCCATTAAAAGCTGAATTTCTCCACACCTGGTCGCTTGCCAGATATTTGCTGTCGAATAATGACCCGGTAATCATGAAGTAATAGTTGGTGGAGAAGAATTTTTCAATCGTCATATCAATGCCGAAGTTTTCACCTTTGCCATTGTTTTGCAGGAAGCTTTTATCCGTATTTCCGAAATCCGCACCTTCATTCAGGATGCTGTAGGTACTTGGCAGGCTGTCAACAGCAGCATCAAAAATATATTGATAATACGCTTCTATTTTAAGATGAAGATTTGACCCGAGCATTTTTTCGTATCCCAAAACTACATGCTGGCTTCTCACGAAACCGAGGTCCCGATTGGTTTGGATAGCCGATCCATCGGGGGCGATGTAGTTGGTAAAGTAAATGGGCAGCGGCTGCAATTGGCTGTGAAGGCCATAACCAAAACTCAATGTACTTTGTGACGGCAGTTGATAGCTCACCGCGAACCTTGGGTCAACAGCGAAAGATTCAGATAAACCGAAATACTGGCTGCTCAGGCCCATGCTCATTTGCAGGCGATCAGAAAACTTGTGTTTCCACTGCGCGTACATCCTGCCTAAGTAGGCATCATCGTCAGCGTATCTGAGTGTATAAAAATCATCAGTATTTGGTATCCGGTATTCATGATTAAAATTGACGAGGTGATAATCTCCGATATACCCGGCGGAAAGGTGGTTTTTGGCATTAAATTTCTTATTGAAATTGATATGCATGGTAAATTTATCGAGATCATATTTCGTTTGTTGCTGACGCTCTTTACCTGCAATCGTGTTTGGCCCCTCAAATATGAGGGAATCCATGAGTGTCTCTTCAACAGTCTTTACATATCCGGCTGTAAACTTGAGGAATGCTTTGCTCGACAGATCGTGGCGGTAGCTGATTCCGTTGACCATGAGTTTGTTGCGGTTATAAATGTCTGATGCTTCATTTCCGTATAGGTCGCCACCGTTTTCCAAATCCTGTTCGCTGCCAAGCAATTCAATTTCACTGTTTCCCATCATGCCAAAAATTTCGAATGCGCCGTCTTTTGTGGGCACATTCAATTTATATGACAGGTCCTGATATTCCGGTACGGCAGCCCCCGTGCCAAAGTCAAAACCCAGTGCTTTGGCAAAGCCAAGGGTAGAGTATCTGTAATTGATCATGTAGGATGACCGGTTATTCTTACTTAATGGGCCTTCGGCACCAAGTTCAAGTCCGTTAAAGCCAATCTGCCCAAGAAATTCATGCCTGTCAGTATTGCCATTGCGCAAACTGAGATCAAATACGCCTGAAAGTGCATTGCCATATTCTGCGGGAAACGCAGCAGTCAAGAAGTCAGAATTAGCAAGCTGATTATTATTGAGCATGGTGACCGGCCCGCCAGTTGTACCTAAAATACCGTAGTGATTGGGATTTGGAATGTCCAGTCCGTTCATTCGCCACAGCAATCCGGTTGGCGAATTACCGCGAATGATGATGTCGTTGCGACCATCGTTGGTATTGGCGACACCTGCAAAACTGGTTGCCATACGTGCCGGATCATTCAAGGCACCTGCATAGCGCATGGTTTCTTCCACATTAAATCCTCTGGCGCTTACAAGTGCCATATCATTGTTGATGGCCGTTTTGTCCTGATCTGACAGAATAACCAGTTCGGCCATAGTTGTAATGCTCTCTTCAAGTTCGATGTTGAGGAAGGTTTCCTTTGCCGAAAGTACAAGCACTTCATTTTTTGTTATAGTCTGATATCCGAGATAAGAGATAATCAAACTTGCCCGTCCTACCGGCACATTTTTTATTGCAAAATAGCCATCGATATCCGTAGAGGTCCCTACTACCGGATATGAACCGGCAAGGATGATGGTGCAGCCAATAACAGGCTGACGGGAGTCTTTGTCCAGCACGCGTCCTTTCACGGTTTGAGCACTGGATTTTTGTGCAAAAATCTCAAATCCGACAAATAGCATTGCAATGATAAGGTAGATGATTGTTTTCATGATTTTAAAATTTGTTAATGGTCTTATATGGTTTGAATCGTTGTGCATTTGATACAAATTCGATTGAATCTTTACCAAATGTATCGCAGTAATTGCGATCAGGACTGAACTAAGTGCCTCAGTCGCATAATTCCCAACCTGAAGTGACTTTTAGTCGTACTAAACCGGATGATGATTTTTAGATCATTTGGCTGTTTGAGCAGTTGGATTAAACGCTCTATTAAAAATGTGGCAGGAGGTTGCTTAGGTTGTTTTTATGAACTGCATCTTAACCCGTCATCATCTGCTCCAGAAGCCGGGCAAAAGATTCAAAAATTATCCATTTTTAAAAGTTTTATGGGCAACTGTAGCATAAAATACGGTGCATAGCAGGTCAGGAGGAACTTATTTACGGACTAAGAAATGCTGCGAGAGGCAGCTTTTTTTACATTTTCTTTTTGAATTTTTGAATTCTAAGCTTTCCCAGAAATGAAACATTCTCGGCATCTCTGCCTTTTTTAGCTGCTTTCTTTAGCAATATCAGGTCTTCTAAACCCATGGCATGGATATTCAATCCATCCACATTCTTGATTTCAGCCCTTTGATAAGCGTATCGGCAATCAACCTGATCCAGTTTTTTAAGAATCTCTATTCTCAAAGGTGTCTGCCCGATCCCGATCATTTTAGGAATTAAAAACATTTCCTTGGACAGACTTTCCCTGGCAATCCCATAATCGAAGGATGCCTTTATAAGTCTTTCCGCATTTTTATCAGTGGCATTTACCAAAACATCCAGATCACCAGTCCCCCTGAAGTGGCCATAGGATCCCATGGCATATCCACCGATCACAAGATATTCAACACCATGCTTATTAAGTTCTTCAATATAATCCCGGAAGTGTGCCGGGAATCAGTTATTTGGAATATCTCTCATTCTATATAATAGATTACGCGTTCGACCGGGTGCGTTTTTAAGTCAATGTCCTGCATGGCAAACTGGGCTGATAATACTTAGCAATATCTTAGACAGTTTTCTTCTTCAGTTGAGCTTAATGCTAATTCAACTTCCTGATCAAGCATGACATTGTCTGCTTAGATATAAGCAATGGACCTGGTAGCATCTGTTGTATTTTTATCCATGGCCTTAGGATATTATTTTACTATAACAGTAATACTAAAATTTCCCCACACCAAACCCTCCCTGGCATGCATCAATCATGCATTTTGGTTTTTCATTGCTAATCCGAAAACCCTTTTTAGCAGGATAGTACTGGAATGCCGGACATTTTTAAATGCATATCTTTATTTTTTATTGGATAAACTATAAATCTGATCACCCACTTTGTTACTTGAAGTCATTCATGTAAATTCAACATTTATGACAACGAAACCGACGTCCTTATGAATAGCCGAAGAAAATTTTTATCTGTCACGGCCACTTCTCTGGCAGGAATATCCCTCACAACAATAAGTGAATCGAAAGCCCATCCAGCGCCAACATCGTTTAAATACTGTCTCAACACCAGCACCATCAGCGGTCAAAACCCCGGAATATTGAAGTATGCCGATATCGCTTCCGCAGCAGGCTACGATGGAATAGAAGTTTGGGTACGCGATGTAAAAGCTTACCTTGATGCAGGAAATTCTGCTGCATCACTAAAAAAAATCTTTGCAGACCGGGGTCTCCAAGTTGAGAACGCCATTGGGTTTGCACCATGGATCAGCGGAGGCGAAGCGGGTATGCAGCAAATGGAAGATGAGATGGAAATGATGGCTTCCATTGGTTGCCGGCGGATCGCAGCGCCTGCCGCCGGTGTTCCGGCAGATCAGCCTTTGGATTTGCTTAAAACAGGAGAGCGTTACAGAGAATTGCTCGCGCTTGGTCGCAAAACCGGCGTCATGCCGCAACTGGAATTCTGGGGCGCCTCTCCTGTAGTGTGGCATCTGGGGCAAACGCTCATGATTGCTGCTGCCGCCAACGACAGTGACGTGCGTATTTTGCCTGATGTGTATCATTTGTTCAGGGGGGATTCCGGATTTGAGGGTCTCAAAATGTTGAATGGCAAAATGATAGAAATTTTCCATATGAATGATTACCCCGGCACAAAACCCCGGACAGAGCAGGTGGATGGTGATCGCGTATTTCCCGGTGACGGTGTTGCGCCGCTCGTCCAAATTCTGAGCGATCTAAAAAATATGGGAGGGGAGAAGGTGTTGTCGCTTGAATTGTTCAACCGGGGCTATTGGGAGCGCGATCCACTTGAAGTTGCCCGAACAGGTATTCAAAAAATGAAATCGTTAGTGAAAAGTATTGAGTAACACTGAATAGTTGTGCGTCACTTTGAAAAGTCTGATTTTCAACTAATTTTATGATTCAATAACAAACAGCCTATTAATAATTCGCGCCATGAGGATAATCACCTTGACACTTGTTCCACTCTTTTGTCTCACTACTTTACAGGCACAGACATCAGGAACTGTTTACGAAAGCAAAGCTCTTTCCAGCGACATATTGAAAATGGAAAGGAACTATTCCATCTATTTACCGGAAGGTTATGAGTCTTCCAATCGTAGCTACCCGGTTCTTTACCTGTTACATCCGGCAGGTCCTGCAGGCACAATCCCTAACCATCAGTCATGGTTCCATTATGGAAACCTGAAACATTACCTGGATAAAGCGATCGAAGAAGGTGATATCATACCTATGATTGTTGTGACTCCAGATGCCAACCTGGGAGCAAAAAGGATTAGTTACTTTAATGACCCGGAAGGCGATTTTAATTTTGAAGACTACTTTTTTAAAGAATTTATACCCTTCATTGAAAAGAATTACCGTTGCCGAACAGAAAAAGGGAGCAGAGCTATGGCAGGTGCTTCCCTGGGTGGAGGGGCTGCGTTGCAATATGCCATTCATCAGCCTGATTTATTTGCTGTTACATGTGCATTAAGTGCCGCTGTCAGAAGATACGACTCGCAATATCTTAAAAACCGGTACCCCAATGTTAGTGAAAATGCGCTGATAGAATGGTATAAGCCCTACGATGTTTTTAGTTATTTTGAAAGCCTTCCGGATAAATCTGAAAGTAAAACCAATTGGTATATCGTATGTGGTGATGATGATCATTTATCGATCAACAACGCTTTATTGCATACGATAATGAAAGCCAAGGGAATAGCACATGAATTCAGAATGCACAATGGAGCACATGATTGGCCCTACTGGCGCAGTATAACACATGAATTCCTGGTTTTCGTTTCAGACACATTTCGCAAATAGACAGATAAAGATGAAAAAATTCGATTATTTCCTTATCAGCTTTCTTTTAGTTTCAACCATTGTTTTTGCACAATCAAATGATGAAACAGAAATCAGGAGACTTGAAAAATATTGGACCGAATTACTGGATCAGGGAGATACCACAACATTATTGGCATTATGGTCAGAAAACTACGTGGTTAACAATCCCAACGGAAAAATTGTGACCCCAAAAGATATTGTAGCGCTCATGAAAGGTGGCCATGTATTTCCAGCCGTTGAAAGAATCATTGAAAAAATCACTTTCAACCTGGATATGGCGATAGTGATTGGCAAGGAGTTGCAACAGCCCCCAAATATGACTATTGATCATGAACAATGGATCCCAAGGAGATTTACCAATGTTTGGGTAAAGACTGAAAATGGGTGGCAGTTAGTAGCGAGACAGTCAGCAGTAATTTGCAATGAATAGCATGGTTAACTTTTTATTGAATATAAAAGGGAACGCAAAGCACACAATATAGCCAATAAGGGTTTCAGTGGTCGGCGATGGTCTGTAGCCCGCTTAAACCTTTCTTGTAACTTGACAGAAAATAGCCCGCAATCCCTTACCGGCCATATTTCCAAACATTAATAAACCCGAAAATTATGGAGTCTAAACTTCCCGACAGAAGAAACTTTTTGAAGAACACAGCTATGGCATCTGCAATCACCATGCTGCCTTCAGCGGCATGGGCTAATAAGGTCGCACCCAGCGATAAAGTCAACGTAGCGCTGATCGGCTGCCGCAATATGGGATTTGGCATTCTTAAGCACCACTTGTCATTCGACGATGTTCGATGTGTTGCCATGTGTGATGTGGATCAGAATATCCTGAACGAGCGTGCTGCCGAGATTAAGAAGACTTTCAACCAGTCGCCTGCCCTTTATGGTGATTATCGAAAAATGCTGGAAAATAAAGATATCGATGCGGTGATTATCGGCACACCCGATCACTGGCATTGCCTTCAGATGGTGCATGCGGTGCAGGCAGGCAAGGATGTATATGTAGAAAAACCTATGGCCAATAGCATCGAAGAATGCAACATCATGGTCAGAGCGGCCAATTATTACGGCAGGGTGGTGCAGGTAGGGCAGCAACAGCGCAACAGCGATATTTTTATCCAGGTCATGAAATTGATAAAAGAGGGAAGGATCGGCAATTTGAGAAAGGTGAATATCTGGTCAAACTTCAATTATGGATTAGGCGCAAATCCTGCCATGGACAGTACGGAGCCGGAAGGCGTGAATTATGATATGTGGCTTGGGCCGGCACCGAAAAGGCCCTTTAATCAAAGTCATTTTCATGGTACCTGGAGGCACTTCTGGCCTTATGGAGGAGGATTGTTTTCTGATTGGGGTGTACACCTTATCGATATGGGTTTATGGGCAAAAGACCATACTTCGCCACCAACAGAGGTAATGACTTTTGCTGCCAACAACAGCGCAATGAGCAAGGTACGCGATACCTTCGATACCATGAATGTGATTTACCCGATTGGTGATTATGTGATCAACTTCGATATGACGGCCGGTGTGCAGCAGGGGCCGTATGACCTCATGTATGGAGTTTCTTTTATTGGAGACAATGCCACCATCAAGGCAGATCGCAACAGGTTCAGGGTGATTCCGGAATGGGATGGAGAAAAGAAGGAAAATAAAGCCGAAGCGCTGGAAGTGGATACCGGCAAGGAATCGCACCGTGAGCATGTGCGCAATTTTTTAGACTGTGTCAAGACGAGAGATGTGCCGGCCTGTCCGCCGGAAATCGGCAGGGCTACGGCCATTCACGTTCATGCTGCAAATATATCGGCTCGGATTGGTGAGCCATACCTCATCTGGGACGAAAGGAACAACCGCTTTACAAATTCAGAAAAAGCCAACAGCCTCATCGTTCCTGAGTATCGTGCCCCATGGACATTACCTAAAATCGGATAAGTTTTTTAACCTTTAGATATTATTAAAATGATCAACAGAAGAAAGTTTATCTCGAATGCGCTGCTTGGAGCAGGGGCAATGGGTCTGATGCCATGGCCGGCAATAGCATCTAAGCAAAGTAAGCTTAAAAACTTTGGCTTTATCAGCAATATGCTTAAGAATGAACTTGTTGATGGTGATTGGAAGGTATTACTCCAAAAAACCGTGGACATGGGCTATACTGAATTTGAAGGAGGCTTTCTTGGGGATTCCCCGGAAGAATTCAAGGCTTTTTGTAGGCAAATCGGCTTGAAGCACATAGCGGGCGGCATTGCCATGACGGATGATATGGACAAAGCGAAAGCAAAACTTGATGAGCTTAAAGCATTGGGCGTACAGTATGCCATAAACTACTGGCCCTGGTTCGGTGGGGCCTCTTTTAAATTGGACGATTGCAAAAAAAGCGCTCCGATCCTCAATCAGATTGGAGAATTGGCCAGGGAAAGGGGTCTGATTTATTGCTGGCATAACCATGACAACGAATTTATAGCTATGGAAAACGGTCAACTACCATATGACTATTTCATGGAAAATACAGATCGAAACCTTGTCAAGGTTGAGCTTGACGTATTTTGGGTTGCCAAGGGCAATGCTGATCCTGTGTCGGTTTTGAAGCAATATCCTGGTATGGTGAAAATTTTACATGTAAAGGACATGACGGGGGATGCAGAACGTACTTTTGAATGCCCGGGCAGTGGTGTCATTGATTTTCCGGCAGTATTTGCTGAAGCAAAAAAGCAGGGTATTAAGCACTATTTTGTGGAGCGTGACCAGGTGGTGGACGGTCTGGAATGTCTGAGGATTAGCGCTCAGTACTTGAAAAATCTAAGGTTTTAAAAAAAAGCCGGGCAAACTACCCGGCTTCTTCGTACATCTGTTTGGAGGATCAAAACAGATGATGAATAGAATCCTAATCAGATCAATACTCGCTCGTTTTCAAATTTCTTTATCTCATAAGTGGCACCCAGTTTCCCGGGTTTTCCATCGGTTGATTCAAATTCATATAGTTGCCCGTTGAGGGATAAATATTGCCTGCCGTCAATAGATTTTACCTTGCCTTTCATCGGGGTCTTATTCATTTTTCTGATAAAAGGGCTGATGTATTTAGCTTTGATAATTTTTGATATCCGCGACCACAACAGGAGGTCTGTCAGTTGGAATGCCCCCCATATGATCACACCTGCTGCGATCATGTAAAACGGGTGTAATTCCAGTCCTTTTACGATGGTAATGGTCAGAAGCAAATATCCAGTTTGTGAGGCGACACCTGATGACAAAAAGATATCTACCACAAGCAGGATCACAGATATTGCGATGAGCGTAATGGTCAGAGAAAATTCAAGTTCCTGGTAATTCATAGCTTATTGGATGTGATGTTTTATAAAAAAATGAACAAAATCGGTTCGGTTGATTCCGACAATACTCAAATTCAGAAGCTGTATTTTTCGAGCCGAAGTAAAAAGTGGAGGACGTTTGCAACACAAAGCAGTAAACGCACCAATACGGTGATCTTCCCGAAAGTGCAAGTATTGCCACAATGAAGCAAAAAAGTGTCCAGATATTCCATGTAAAGGCATATTGCATTTAAACTTCATAAGCTGTTTTAGTTATCATTTAATAACCTTCTTTCCATCAGCCGGAATAATAGTTTAGTAAGTATAACAACCAGAACGGGAAAAAACCTTTCCCTGTAATATTGGGAGGTATGTTGAATTTTCAGGAAATTAGCTTACTGAAGAAAAACCAATGTTTTAAGGGGAATTTTATAAATTTTGGGCTAAATTCCTTTTTTTTAACCTATGTCTCAGAGCAAGTTTTTTGAATATGTAAACCGGCTTTTAAAGAATGAAAGGCACAACCGTTCGGACTGGGCCCGGGAATTGTCGGTAACGGAGCGAACGATCACAAATTTCAATAAGCGTCTTGAAAGGGAATATGATGTTGTAATCGACTATCATCCCGGAGAATACGGCTATTATGAGTTGAACAGAGAAGAAAGTGCCAATTTCAATGATTTTGTCAATTTTATTCAAAATCTCAATACCTCCGAGCGAATATCCGAAACTTTCATGAATAGTGAAGAAGTAGGCAGGCACCTGATATTTCATCAAAACTGGAATCAGATCGACTGGATGCAATTTTTCAATCCTCTGCTGTCAGCAATCAATGAACAGCGTGCCATATCATTCGAATACTTTAATTACAGAACAGAAAGGAGGGAGCAACTTAAATTTTTCAGACCATATTGGATGAAGCAAAATGCTTATTTCCGCTGGTATCTGATTGGATTTGTCACGGATGATGCTGCCTTTCCTATAGTGATAGGATGCGATAAAATCCGAAAACTGACAATCGAAGAAAGTACTTTTGTGCGAAAGCCTGAGCACGAGCATTTCAGGCAGGCGTACGAAAATGTGTTTGGAGTGTATGCCTATCAGGAGCGACAGGCCGAAACTGTTCGAATTGAATGCACCAGATTTCAGGCATCCTACATTCAGAGTTTGCCATTACATCCAACACAGGCGATTGAATCTCAAACCAACGAAACGGTAATTTTCAGATTTAAGCTCGTCATCAACCATGAATTTGCATACGAGTTGTTGAGACAGAATGTCTGGAATTTTAATCCCGCTATTCTGGACGCACCGCATCCGCAACGCACAGCGATCAAAGTGCTCGATCCGGCGTGGCTGGCAGATTACTTTCGCCAAACCTACAAACGCGCTTACCTGGCTTACTGCGATAATACTGATGTCGGGGAAAAATTATTGACAGAGGTGAAGGTTGCACCATTTCCTTACCCGCTACCGGAGTTTTAACCCGGATATCATTACCATGAATTTCGCTCATAGTCCTGTTTGCGGTAAAAAACATTGTTCGGGAATTGAATCAAGCATTATTGATTTTCTTATATTTAAGATTCATATTCAATGAAATTTAGATTTCAAGCTTAAGTATTTTCCAACCCAACAAACTGTTAATACAACCATGAGAAGGTTTCACGCTCTTGAGTGGGAAGATTTAAGTTGGTTTCCGTC
>CAYZWN010000047.1:7637-25637 GCA_964482185.1 uncultured Roseivirgaceae bacterium | reverse complement strand
TTTGTGCATGCTGAGGACAGAGTTGTGTCAAAGCTTTAATGACGGGTGTCTTCACGCAAAGGCGCAGCGCCGCAAAGTGTGAAATTGCATGAGTAAAATCTCATCGTCTCTCCGCCTCAGCGGTTTGTCAAATCAAGTCCATGGCCTACAAAAGCAAATGATGCCGGTTTATATATTATATTATGCTTCATGCTAAAAAAGACCCTGTGAGCAAAAAAACAACTGATTTGCCTGATATATGTAACGAATTCGTTACCTTTGTTTTATGAGAGAAATAGACATTACAGAAAAATGCCTGGATTTCATAGATGGTCAAGGACAAAGAGTGTCTGATAAATTTTTTCAACTAATTGAGATTATTGGAGAAGTAAAAATAGTTCATACGAATTTTGTTAAAAAGCTGACTAATTCAAAGTTTTATGAATTGAGAATAAAAGCCGGAAACGAATATCGAGTTTTGATATTTGCGATTGACCACCTGAATTTTTCTGAATGTACAAAGGCTGTTTGCCTGAATGGATTTATAAAAAAGTCGAATAAAGACTATACTAAGGCAATCAGGGAAGCAGAGAAAATTTTGGAGGAATATTTAAAAAATATGGAATTATGAAAACAATGAAAGCAAAGAACTTACTGGCAGAACGCTATGGAAAAGAAGGATCAGAAAGTAGAGAGAGATTCCGGGAAGAAGCATATTCCTACTATTTCGGAGAGATTATAAGAAATAGGCGAAAAGAACTGCGTATGAGTCAAGAGAAGCTGGCTGAGGCAGTTGGAAAAAAGCGACCTTATATTTCTCGTATTGAAAATGGGGAAGATGTGAGGATTTCAAACCTGTTATTAGTTGCGAACGCTTTAGATTTATCAATCCAATTAACACCCAGATAATAAAGCACGAAAGCACAACAAAGTTATAATTAATAAGGGTTTCAGAGGTTTTCAAGGCGTTTCACCAGCATCAATGGTGGGTGCGAAGTCTGCAATTCCTTACGAAATCATACACCAAACGGTAAAAGTAATATGGTTTAATATAAACCACGAAAGTGCAAAGCTGACACCTCGTTTTAAGTGTATTGAACCTTGAAATGAATTTTGTCCGGCCACACTTTAAAATCATTGGAAGATGGACTGATTACTGTTGATACAACGCCACTTTTCCCCGCGATGCAAGAAAGAAAACCCTGTTTTTCATCAGAATAATGAGATTTGACCATGCAGGAAATAAATCTTTAGATTCCAACCCTATGATTTCCAAAACAGTCATCAATAACAATTAATTGTAATTATGGAATGCAAACACGGTCATAAATGATAATTTTAAACGTTCATTTTTTATCAATGGTCAAATCAAGACTTCTGCATTTACATTTTACTCTTTTCCTGCTGATCTTCCTGAGCACAACCGCCGGCGCGCATGGCCTGGCGCCTTTTGTTGAGAATAAAGGCCAGTGGCACGAAGATGTATTTTATAAAGCATCGATACCGGGAGGCGACTTGTATGTGCTGAAGAATAAGCTGAAATATGTCTTTTACCAGGGCCATCCTGCGCATCATCACAACGATATATTTCATGACCATCAACCTGCTCTTCGCACAGCGGCCTTAGCACCCGATATAAGACATCTGCAACAAGCAGTAGAAATTAGTTTTGAAGGCTCGAATCCTGACTCAGAGATTCTTGGCGAAAATGCAGAATTCAGAAATATCCACTATATAAAAGGTTCCGGACTGCGCACTAAAAATATATCGGCCACCGGCAGGGTGCGTATCAGTAATCTCTATGAGGGAATCGATCTGGTGATTTACACAAAAAATGACGCGCTGAAATATGATCTGATGGTTCAGCCCGGTAAAGACCCCTCCGTAATCAGCATGCGGTACAATGGCCAAAACGCCATGAACCTGCGCGATGGAAATTTATTGATTCACACCATCTTTGGGGAGATGGAGGAGCAGGCGCCTGTGGTGTACAGTCAAAAGGATGATCAACGTGTACCTGTGGAAGCCGCATTTGCCATCAATGGTGATCGGGTGCAGTTCGTTTTTCCAAATGGATGGGACAAGTCATTGCCCCTGATTATTGATCCTGAACTCATCTTTTCTACCTATTCAGGATCCAGAGCAGATAACTGGGGTTTCACCGCTACTTACGATGACGACGGCAATCTGTATTCAGGAGGCATCGTAATCGATACCGGTTATCCCGTTACCAACGGCGTTTTCCAGCCGGATCATGCAGGCGAGTGGGATGTCGGTATTTTGAAATACGATCCTACCGGGAAAAACCTGATATGGGCGACCTACCTTGGCGGAAGTTTCAGCGAAACACCACAAAGCATCATCGTGAACAGCAAAGGTGAACTGATCATCTACGGCACGACCAGTTCACCTGATTTTCCCATGAAAGACAATTCCTTCAGTACTGAATTTCTGGGCGGCGATCCGATTTACGACACCACCAATCTGGTGCCTTACAGGCTGGTTGGTGGCATTCCGATGCGCAACGGTACGGATATTTTTCTCGCTATTCTCAGTGAAGACGGCAGCGAACTTGTCGGGTCAACCTTTATTGGCGGATCGGAAAATGATGGAATAATAGAAAAATATTTCCCGCTCACGCGGAACTATGGCGACCAATTCAGAGGAGAAGTGAACATTGATGATGATGACAATATTTATGTGGCCTCCAATACCAGCTCTCCGGATTTCCCATTGAAGAATGCCGTGCAGACCATTTACGGGGGCGGAACAAACGATGGTGTCGTGATGAAATTTAATCCGGGCTTGTCGGATCTGCTGTGGAGTACGTATGTGGGGGGCAGCGGCATGGATGCTTTGTATTCCGTAAAGGTGGACCGCCAGGGCAATGTTTTTGCCGCTGGAGGCAGCAACAGCATTGATTTTCCGGTAACGGAAAATGCCATTAAAACTCAGAAACCAGGTGCCGATGACATAGATGGTGTAGTGGTAAAGATTGCAAAGGATGGTTCGGAATTATTGGCGGCGACTTACATCGGCACTACTTCTTACAATCAGGTTTATTTTCTCGAGCTTGATTCTACCAACAATGTTTATTTGCTGGGACAAACCCAGGGTTCGTATCCATTGACAGACGGGGTGTATGCCAACGCCAACAGCGGACAGTTCATTCAAAAAATTTCCAATGATCTGGATTCAACCTTTTTTTCCACTACGATTGGTTCCGGAAGGGGCTCGCCGGATTTTTCGCCAACTGCTTTTCTGGTCAATGAATGTGAAAATATTTTTATTAGTGGGTGGGGCGGCACGCTCAATCATCCCGCGTTTGGCTACATAGGAGGCAATACAAACGGTCTTCCCGTCACGGATAATGCTTTTCAATCCCAGACCGATGGTACCGATTTTTATTTGATGGTGTTGTTGCAGGATGCGAAACAACTGCTTTATGCTAGCTATTTCGGAGAGATCAATGGCCGTGGTGAGCATGTGGATGGTGGTACGAGCCGATTTGATAAAAAGGGCATTGTTTACCAGTCGGTCTGTGGCGGTTGTGGTGGCAGCAGCGGCTTCCCGACCTGGCCTCCTGATGTCTGGTCCAGCACCAATAACAGCACGAACTGCAACAACGCGGCTTTTAAATTTGATCTGGCATCCCTGCTTGCTCAATTCGAAACCGACACCCCTGACTTTACTAACAGAGGCATCAGGCAGGGTTGTTATCCTTTAACCCTTGTGTTTTTGAATGAAAGCCTGGGCGGGGAAGATTTTCTATGGAGTTTTGGCGAAGGCACGATTACCAATCAGGAAGACAGCATCACGATCACCTACGAAAATCCGGGCGTGTATCCGGTTGTGCTTACTGCTACCGATATCAACACATGTGTGCGCGTGAGCCAGGCAAATGGCACCATCACCGTTTTTGATTATGAATTTGGAATCATGCCCGACGATTCTATTTGTTCAGGAGAGGAAATAACCCTATACGCGACAGGCGGCACAGATTATGACTGGAATCCAAAGAATTCCCTGCAGAACGGCAACACCGCAAATCCGATTGCCAGTCCGGATACCACGACTACCTATTCTGTTGTCATCACTGATGCGAACGGATGTGTGGGGGAGGATTCGCTTCAGATCAGTGTGATACCGGCCATTACGGCTGATTTTTCAGTTGAGCATTTTTATGATTGTATTAAAAGCCCTTTGCTTCGCTTCACAAATAAGTCGGAAAATGCCAGTTTTTTCCGTTGGGATTTTGGCGATGGCAATGCCAGCGAGGAAAAGGATACTGAGCATCAGTACGTGGAGCATGACTCATTAAAAATTTACCAGGTGACACTTACTTCAGGTGAATCTTTTTGTACGCAAAGTAAAACGGTGCCTGTAAGTTCTGTTACGCCTTTTATACCAAACTTTATCTCGCCGAACAACGATGGCATGAATGATGTGTTTGAAATCAGAACGGACGGCCCGGTGGAGCTCAACGTTTATAACCGGTGGGGCAAAGCGGTTTACCGGAATGAGCTTTATCAGAATACCTGGGGAGGTGATGATCTGGCAAGCGGCGTGTATTATTACGAGGTCATCTTTAGTGATAAAAATACCAGATGTAATGGTTGGTTGCAGGTTATGCATTAATATTGAAGTAAATTATTTTACCTTGCAGCCAAGTAACTGTATAACAGTGCATTTTAGTCCAGGCCAAATGTATTACCGGAGTGAGGGTATTTGATATTTTGAAGATGGGGATTCGATTCATTATTATTTTTTTTCTGTTTGCTGTTGGAGAGACCCTTGCAGGCAAAGGAGAAGATTATTCTATTATAGAAAAAGATCAAAAAAAGGGACTTGCAAATAAGTATGGCAAGGTGATCATTCCACCGGAATATGAGGATCTTGGCTGGACAAACGGCAATACACAATTACTCGAAGATGTCATCGGCTTTAGGGATGGAGATTTATGGGGCATTCTTAATACAAAAAATGAAAAAATCACAGAGCCGGTTTATATCTCTCTCGCCCGCTTTACCGGCAACTGGATCGTAGCTTCAAGAAAATTGCCCTATAATTCTAATATTGTGTTTGGCGTCATCAATGCTAAGGGCAAAGCTGCTGTGGCATTTGATTACCACAACATGCGCGTGCACAACGATAGAATCATTACGACAAAAAGGGATGGGGATCGCTTTCTTTATGGTCTGATTGATGAGAAAGCAAAAACACTGATTGATGAGCAGTTCGATTTGATTACTCCGGTAAGCGACCAATTATTCCAGGTCTGGAAAAATGGCCGTGTTGCTGTTTTCAATGGCCGTGGAACCGATCTTACCGGTTTTAACCTCGACAGCACACAGCAGCGCGGAGGCGAATTTCTCATTACCTGGCAAAATGGCAAATGTGGCCTCATTGTAAGAAACGGAGAAAGAATCATCGAACCGACCTATAAGGAATTAAAAATTGAAGAGGGAAAAGTCAAAGCCCGGAATTTTACACTTTGGAGTGCATTTGACCATTCAAACCATCTGAAAACCAGTTACCATTATGATGTTATTTCTCCCAGGGGCAAAGGCGCTTATGCGGTAGCAACAGGTGCAGCCCATGCTTTGATCGATGCCCGTGACAGTTTGCTTTCACCTTATTCAAGCATGGAGATACTCGATCACTCCGGCGATTGGATTTCGGTGAAAAAGGCAGGAAAGCATGGTGTCCTCTTTATGAATGGCAAAATTTTTCTTGAGCCGGTTTACGATTCGGTGAAATACCAGAATGGTGTGTTTTTAGTTAAAAATCTCCATGACGGTAAGCGTGGCTGGAGTATGATCGACCTTTCAGGCCAGATCATCACATCTCAGGTTTACGATGAATTGGATTGGCTTGGAGATGCTTTTTTCGCCGCAAGGCGCAACCGATACTGGGGAGTAGTGAATATCAGGGGAGATGAGAAAATTTATTGCAAATATGATTCGATTGTGCAATACAGCGAAGGACGTTTGCTTGTGAAGTTTTTGGGGGAGGATGGCATTCTGAATATGGATGGAAGTTGGGAGATACTGCCTCAGAAAAAAGACATCGAGATTGTTGATCCGATTCGCTATCTCATCCGCTCTCCGTACGGAAGTTATGTTGCTTATTACCCGGACACCAGGGATTTTAGCGCCGAATATTTTCTTTATAAACACGGAAGCAGATATCTGGAAAAAACCCTTGATCAAAAGTATGGCTTGCTGAATGAGGAGGGCAAAAGGGTGATCAGGCCGGAATTTGATGATATTTCAGCGCTTCAGGAAGATACTATCTATTACGCGAAAGCGGGAGATACCTTTTCTTTTATTACCAGATCCGGAAAAATATTGGTGTCCAAAGACCCGAGGTTTCAGGAAATCCGGGAGATGGAAGAGGAATTTATAGGTGTAAAAATTGACGGGGCCTGGGGATTTGTTGACATGAACGGAAAGTTGCGCATTGCCAACCGGTACGAAAATATAGGATGCTTCAACGAAGGACTCGCGCCGGTAAAAATCAGGGGTAGGTGGGGTTATATCAATAAGAGGGAGGATTTAATCGTGCAACCGGCCTACGATTCGGTATTCCAATTTGAAGCAGGTATATGTAAAGTGGTTAAAAAAGGCAAATACGGATTGATCAATGCCGCTGGCCAGATCACGCTCGAGTGTGAATATGACGATATCGACCAGTTAAAAACCGGAGGATTTATCATTGCCAGAGGTAGAGAAAAGGGGTTGGCAGGCAGAGATGGCCGCCTGAAAATTCTACCGCGCTTTGATCATGTCACAGATCTCGACAATGGGTTTATCATTGCCTCGAAGCAGGGTAAATATGGCTTATTCTCCAATGAAGGTGTTGCCACCATACCCATGGTGTATGAGGATCTGCAATATGATGCTTACAACAATATTTATCTTGCAGCCAGTCCGGCTGAATGGGTTGAAATAAATTAAACCGGGTTGCCCCGGCTTTATCTGTTATTCTTCTTCCATAAAAGGATACCGGTAATCGGTAGGCGGTACAAAATTCTCCTTGACCGTTCTCGGCGAAACCCACCTCAGCAAATTGATCATCGATCCTGCCTTGTCATTGGTTCCTGAAGCCCTTGCGCCTCCGAAAGGCTGCTGACCTACCACCGCACCGGTTGGCTTGTCATTAATATAAAAATTACCGGCAGCATTCTTCAGCTTTTTGGTTGTGTATTCTATTATGTACCGGTCTTTGGCGAATATCGCGCCTGTAAGGGCGTATTCGGAGGTGTTATCTACCATATAAATCGCCTCATCGTAGTTGTCGGCCTTATAAACATAAATGGTCATGATGGGCCCGAAGAGTTCCTCATGCATGGTGATGTAATGCGGATCCTGCGTAAGCAATACGGTTGGCTCGATGAAGTAACCTTTGGATTTATCATAATTACCACCGGCAATGATTTCTACAACCGGATTTTCTCTTGCTTCATCGATGACCCGGGCCAGTTTGTCAAAAGATTTTTCGTCTATAACGGCATTGATAAAATTCCTGAAATCCTCCGGGCTGCCCATGCGGATACTGCCGAGGTCTTCAAGCATGTATTTTTTTACCTCATCCCAAATTGTATCCGGAATGTATGCACGGGAGGCTGCGGAGCACTTCTGACCCTGGTATTCAAATGCGCCCCGGACGATGGCTGTCGCAACGGCCTTTGGGTCTGCGGAGCGATGAGCAAGCACAAAATCTTTTCCGCCTGTTTCTCCCACAATGCGTGGGTAGGTTTTGTATTTGGCGATGTTTTTTCCGATTTGGGCCCAAATCCCCTGAAATACACCCGTGCTGCCTGTAAAATGTATGCCTGCGAAATCAGTGTGTTCGAGGACGACGTTTCCGGCAGTGGGGCCATCTACGAGGATGAGATTGATGACACCATCAGGCACGCCGGCTTCTCTGAAAATTTCGATAAGCACATGCGCTGAATAAATCTGGGTTCTGGAGGGTTTCCAGACCACCACATTCCCCATGATGGCTGGCGAGGTTGGGAGATTACCCGAAATAGCCGTGAAGTTAAAAGGTGTGAGCGCGAAGATGAAACCCTCAAGCGGACGTTGTTCCGTGCGGTTCCAGATATTGGGTGATGATTCAGGCTGTTGCGCGTAGATTTGCGACATGTAATACACGTTAAAGCGCAGGAAATCGATCAATTCGCAGGCGGAATCGATCTCTGCCTGGTAAACATTTTTTGACTGCCCGAGCATGGTTGCCGCATTGATTTTTGCCCGGTAAGGGCCGGCGATCAGGTCGGCAGCTTTCAGGAAGATGCTTGCGCGATGCTCCCAGCCGAGATTTTCCCATTCTTCCTTTGCATTCATCGCCGCATTGATAGCCAACTCAACATGCCCTTCATCACCTTGATGGTAATGCGCAATAACTTGTTGGTGATCGTGAGGTGGGCTGATTGGCCTTATATCTTCCGTGCGGATTTCCTTGCCGCCTATATACATCGGTATATCAAGAACCTGCGAACGGAGTGTCCTGATCATTTTCTTTAATTCCGCTTTTTCCTTCGATTTTGGGCCGTAAGCCAGCACCGTTTCGTTTTTAGGCTTTGGTACAGTGAAAAATCCTTGTGTCATTTTTATAGTAATTTAATTAGTCAGAGTATTTCGCAAAGTTAACCAATTGGCCAAAGACCAAAAGTAAATCATAAGATATTCATGATTTCTTTGAGGCAGCTCACTTCGTATGTGACGGGGAAATCATGGGCTTTTATTTCGGGGTTGTAATAAATGTGATCCATGCCTGCGTTGATTGCTCCCTGAATATCTGTGTGCACATTGTCACCGACAAATATCGATTCTGCCACGTTGGTGCCGGCGCTTTTCATGGCAAATTCGAAGATTTCTTTTTGTGGCTTCCTGTAGCCTGAATTATCGGATGTGATGATTTTATCAAAGTAATGCAGTATCCCGGCAGCTTCAAGTTTTCTGAATTGTACGTCGTCAAAACCGTTGGAAATGATGTGCAATATGTATTTTGGCATCAGGTAATCCAGCAATTGAAAGGTATGGGGCACCACCTGTGATTTAGAGGGAGCGACTTTCAGATAGGCATCACCGATTTCTTCCGGAACTTCATTTTCAGGTATGCCTAGTTTGCCAAGGATGATTCGGAACCGGTCGTTTCTCAGCTCCATTCTGCCGATGTGGCCATGGTTGAACTTATCCCATAAAACTTCATTTGTTTCGTGAAATAGAGTAATGAACTCTTCCAGGGAAAATGGCCATTTTAAATGCTGGTAAAGATGGTATATCTCGGTAACTGCTTCCGATGTATTTCTGTCGTAATCCCACAAAGTGTGGTCTAGGTCGAAGAACAAATGTTTGTATTGCTTTTTCAAAATATGTTTAATTAAAAAATGTCATGAGATAAACCCATTCAGGAGGCGAAAGGTTTGCCCATATTGTTTTGTCTGAAGGCCGCAAGTTCGCGGTTTGAGTACATGACCTGAAACACTTCGATATCCTTGCTGAGCACATTGTCCTTTTCTATGAATGTCCATATTTGGTTGAGGATGCCTTGCACTTCATCCTGGATAAAGTAGAATATCCATTGGTCAGATTTCTTATAACCCACAATGCCGGCATTTTTAAGATAAGCCATATGCCTTGATGTTTTAGTTTGTGTGTAGTCCAGAATCAATTCTATGTCAGAGATACACAACTCGTTGTGATGGTGTAAAAGATTTAGTATTCTTATTCTCGGCTCTTCAGAAAGGGCTTTAAAGATTTTCGTACTAAATGTGAGGCTTAAATTTTTGAGCTTCATCGGGTGGTCTATCTGGCATTTTAAACTTTTTACACCGGAATCAATTATATCCTAAAGTGTTAAAATTCGTTAATTTAATTGTCGAATCTTAATCTTTGGACTAATTTTAACGCATAAATTGAACATAGTGAGGTTTACAGGGAACATAAGAATATTCTGGACTTTATCTGTTTTCTTTTCTCTTATCACGGCAGCAGGTCTGCATGCTCAGGAAAAGAAACCGGATGTGATTCAGTTTTCCGGTGTAGTGACAACAATGGATACCACGATGGGCATTATGGGTGCGCATGTGTATGTACCGAAAGGCGGAAGAGGTACCACGACTAACTACTACGGATATTTCTCATTCCCGATACTGGAGGGCGATAGCGTGGTAATCAGTGCAGTTGGCTATGAAAAGGTTCATTTCATAGTTCCGGAACTTGAACGCGACAGTTATTCAATAATCATTACCATGCGCGAAGATACCACCTACCTGCAGGAGCTCGAGATTACACCTTTCCCTACAGAGGAACTGTTTAAGGAGGCAGTTCTTGCATACCGGTTTCCAAACCAGGGCGACCTGAACAATATGAGTAGCAATCTGAATCCGGCCATGCTAGCTGAAATTGCCAGGAATATGCCTATGGATGGCAGTATGAATCACCGCTATTTCACACAGGAGCAGGCAATTTATCTGCACGATGCGTACGGACCCCGCTACAACCCGTTGCTAAACCCATTTGCATGGGCTGATTTTATTAAATCAATTCGGAAAAAGAAATAGCAATCTGGTCAGAAAGGAATTTTATCAAAATCAATATTCCCTCCTGAGAGGATGATGCCTACTTTTTTATTGAAAAATCGTTCTCTATTAAAAAGCACAACAGCCAATGGCACGGCCGCAGATGGTTCTACAATTATTTTCATTCTCTGCCAAATAAGCTTCATCGCTTCTATGATCTGGTCATCACTTACAGTCATGATGGTCTCAACATATTTTTTAATAATTGGAAAAGTCTTATCACCTAAAGAAGTAAGCAATCCGTCTGCAATGGTTTTAGGTTGCAGTGAAGGTACAATCTTGTTTTGAATAACAGACTGATAGGCATCATCGGCACCTGCCGGCTCCGCCCCGAAAACCCTTGTGCCGGATGAGAAGTAACTTGCAGCAAGCGCTGTGCCGCTTAAAAGTCCACCGCCACCAACCGGAGCGATTATATAGTCAAGTTCTTTGCAGGAATTCAGGAGTTCCATGGCGCAGGTGGCCTGTCCGGCAATAATTCTTTCATCATTATATGGATGTACAAAGTAGGCGCCTGTTTTTTTTGTAATGGATTCCAGCGTAGTTTCGCGCGCCTTCAGTGTTGGCTCACATTCGATAACTTCTGCGCCATAACCAAGGACAGCTTCTTTCTTGATTTTAGGGGCATTATTTGGCATAACGATAAATGCCCGGGCTCCTTTCATTTTTGCTGCCAGCGCCAGCGCCTGTGCGTGGTTGCCGGAAGAATGGGTGGCAACTCCATGGGCGAGTTGTTCTTTGGTGAGCGTACTGATGGCATTGCTTGCGCCCCTGTATTTGAATGCGCCGACCTTTTGAAAATTCTCACATTTGAAATACAATTCGCATCCGGCCATATGGTTGATGGAGCCTGAAGTATGCACCGGGGTGTGATGGATGAGATCGTTGATCCTTGCAGCAGCGTCAGTAATATCTTGTTTTGAAGGAAATTGCATGAACCGGAAATTATGTGATTGATAATTTTACAATAATAAAGTAAATCAAAATTGTACCGTCCAGAAATAACAGGTAGTAATGATATTTTTTTTCAGCCCCTGTATTGATTATAAGGTATCCCGCCACCATTCCTAACAATATGATCAATTGAAACTTCCAAAAAATCATGTGAAATATTATGAATGTGCTAAGGCAAATGAGGGCAAGATTTTTTGTTCGCTTGATTCCGATGAGGTGAGGGATAGTCAGGAGGTCTGTTTCCGAATCTCTGTGATAATCTCTGATGTCGAATGGTAAAGTGATGGAAAGGATGAATAAAAAATGTGTTGCAAAGATGTGCAATACCTCAGGGCTCAGGACAGATCGTTCTATGTAGAGCGCTGGATAAATGGAAGAAACAGAAGCCCAAACGTAAGCGATGAGAAATACCTTTAAAAAGGGAATCCCGCGAAGGGGAATCAGCTTGTTTTTGCGTTTGGTTGCCGGAACATTGTACAGGATTGATAAAAGGGCAAGGTGTGCCAGATAAAGCAATATCCGAAAATCCACAAATAAACCATGCGCTGCGATGATGGCGATATTTGTGGCCATGAACATGAGCCGGACCCGGGATAGCTGATTGAGATTGGCGCTGATGTTCGCTCCGGACAATTCAATGCTGATTCGTGTATTAATCTGGTAAACAAAAAGTGTGGACCAGAAAACCAGACTGATATAAATTGGGCCTGGATCTTGAATGCCCAAAATATTAAAACCTGCCAGTGTAAAAGCAGCAGCGCAGAGGGAAATAAAAATATTTTCTTTTAGTAGAAAAGGCAGGAATCGATTAATCGATGAGATGAGACTTTGCAGTGATGCTTTGTTATTTTTTCTTTTTTGAGAAATGTTTAATACCCAAACCAACACCACCTGCCACAAGCATCAATATCGATTCGGTTATTGGAATTCTATCACCAGGATCCCCGGGATCGGGGCCTCCTGCTGGTGGTACTATTGGTTGCGCAAGCAGTAGCATCGGAGCCATTATAAAAACCAATATGCCTAATAATAATCTCTTTCTCATTTTTTATTGACTAAACACGCGTTGAATTTACTATAAAATTGTGATTTACAGTGATCTTTTTATCTCTTTTTGCTCAAAGCTTTCAATAACATCGCCAACCTTGATGTCGTTGAAATTCTTCAGCCTGATGCCACATTCAAATCCGTGCTTCACCTCATTCACATCATCTTTATAACGTTTCAACGCATCAATTTCGCCTGTTAACATCACGATTCCGTCACGAACCAACCTGATTCTGTTATTTCTTTTTATGGTTCCGTCTGTCACCATGCAACCTGCAACAGTGCCGACCTTTGAAATCTTAAATACATCCCGTACTTCCACATTGGAAGTAATAACCTCTTCAAACTCCGGCGCAAGCATGCCTTCCATTGCATCCTTGATCTCATTGATGGCGTTATAAATTATGGAATAGTGCCGTATTTCAATCTCTTCCTGTTCTGCGAGTTTTCTGGCTCCCACAGATGGTCGCACCTGGAACCCTACAATAATCGCATCTGTAGCCGATGCCAGCAACACATCAGATTCACTGATCTGTCCGACGGCTTTGTGCTTTATATTTACCTGGATCTCTTCGGTTGAAAGTTTCAGCAACGAATCACTCAGTGCTTCGACCGAGCCATCCACATCTCCTTTCAAAATAATATTCAGTTCCTTGAATGAACCGATGGCGAGACGCCTTCCAATTTCATCGAGGGTGATATGTTTCTTTGTCCTCAGTCCCTGTTCCCTCTGCAACTGCATCCGCTTATTGGCGATTTCCCGTGCCTCCCGGTCAGTATCCATTGCATTCAATTTATCACCTGCCTGCGGGGCGCCATCCAGGCCAAGCACGAGTACCGGAGTCGAGGGAATAGCTGCCTTTACTTTTTTTCCACGGTGGTCGTACATTGCTTTTACTTTTCCGTAATGAGAACCCGCCAGGATTACATCGCCCACTTTGAGGGTGCCCGACTGAACCAATACCGTGGTGACATATCCCCGGCCTTTGTCGAGTTCGGCTTCTACGACCGTGCCAATGGCATTTTTAGTTGGATTGGCCTTGAGCTCCAATACTTCTGCTTCTAAAAGCACTTTCTCAAGCAGGTCTTCTATGCCTTCGCCTGTTTTTGCTGATATGGCCTGACACTGATATTTCCCTCCCCAATCTTCGACAAGGATATTAATGTTTGCCAATTGCTCCTTGATTTTTTCGGGGTTGGAGTTTGGTTTATCAATTTTATTGATCGCGATGATGATTGGTACATCAGCAACCAATGCGTGATTAATGGCTTCTTTAGTTTGCGGCATCACATTGTCGTCAGCGGCCACTACAATCACAACAATATCAGTCACTTTAGCCCCTCTTGCACGCATTGCCGTAAAGGCTTCGTGACCTGGAGTGTCGAGGAAGGCAATCCTTTTGCCACTATTTGTCATGACATCGTAAGCACCAATATGCTGGGTAATGCCTCCCGCCTCTCCTTCGGTGACTTTTGAATTCCGGATAAAGTCGAGCAGGGAAGTTTTTCCATGGTCAACGTGTCCCATAATGGTGACGATCGGTGCGCGGTCCTGGAGATCTTCCTGGGTGTCTTCAATAATTTCTACATCTGTCTCTTCCTTTTCATTCACAAATTCAACTGAATAGCCAAATTCGTCTGCAATAATGGTGATGGCTTCCGCATCGAGCCTCTGGTTGATTGATACAAACATACCCAGGCTCATAAAAGCCGAAATAATTTCATTTACCGATACATTCATCAGTGAGGATAGGTCATTGGTAGAAATAAATTCACTGACCTTAAGCACTTTCGAGCCCTCCTGTTCTTTGAGCAACTCTTTTTCATGAGCTTCAGCAACTGCAGACCGCTTTTCCCGGCGATATTTTGAGCGGTTCGCCTGGCTTCCGGCTTTGCCTCCACCACTTAATTTGGCCAGGGTGGCTTTTATTTGCTCCTGGATTTCTTTATCAGAAGGTTCTTCCTTAACAATTCTTGTTTTCCGTTCTTTTCCGCGCTTCAGATTTTGATTGGCACTGCCAGCTTTGAGTTTGTCTTCAGTTTTTTCTTCACGCTGAAGTCTTTTTCTTGGTCTTTTCTTCTTCTTCTTATCTTTGCTATCGTCAGATGATGCCACCGGTTTTTCAGATTTTTTCGGCAGTTCAATTTTGCCCACGACCCGGAGACCCTTCAAAGTTTCGGCTCTGGCTTCAATCACCACATCTTCCTTCTTGATAGTATCATCTTCCTTCTCAGCAACTTCAGTTTCTTTCTCAATTGGCGGTGGTTTTGAAGTAATTTCACCTATTTCAGGGACTGAAGGTTTTTCAGCTTCCTTTTCCTCTTCTTTTACATCAGGCATTGGTGCCTCAACAGGCTTTTCTTCCGCCGGTTTTTCCGTTTTGGGTTCTTCCGCCGGTTTCGGAGCAGGTTTTGGTTTCTTTTCCAAATCTATTTTGCCTACTACCTTGAAGCCCTGAAGCCTGGGTTTGTCTTCAATGGACTCAATTTCCTGCTTTTGCTCAGTAGATCCCGGTTCTGTCGGGGTTGAGAGATCAGACTTTTTTTCAATTTGTGAGCCTTTGACGAGAATTTCCTCTTCCTCTTCATCGATAGAAGGTTTTTGGCTTTCCCATTCGGAATTGATCACGACATTCTCTGAATGCTTGGAGCCTATAGAAAGGCTGGACGCCTCCTCCTTGTCGAGTGCTGAATCGGCAAATTCCTTGGACAATAACCTCAATTGCTCATCACCAATTTTAAAATTTGGGTTGTCCTCAATTGCGAATCCCTGGGATGTCAGAAATTCAATGATCGTATTTTTCCCGATATTGAGCTTTCTGGCTACCTGACTTAATCTCATCATACTTACTGCCCGTTAATCTCTTGTTTTTTTATAAAAGCACAGGCGGGGTTATTCAAACTCCTGCCTGATTATATTCAGAACTTCTTCGATGGTTTCCAGTTCCAGGTCTGTTCTGCGTTCCAGATCTTCTAATGTCACAGCGAGCACACTCTTTGCTGTATCCAACCCAATTCGTTTGAACTCGTCAATAACCCAGCTTTCGATTTCGTCTGCAAATTCTTCCAGATCCACGTCTTCATCAACATCAACTCCCTGAAGATCGCGGAAGACATCAATCTCAAGGCCAACAAGTTTGCTCGCCAGCTTGATGTTGTGCCCCCCCTTGCCAATGGCAAGAGAAACCTGGTCCGGTTTCAGATAAACCGAAACACGCTCTTCACCGGCCTCAACTTTGATGCTAACGATTTTTGCCGGGCTGAGCGCCCTGCTGATATAAAGCTCCATATTTTCAGTGAAGTTGATTACATCAATATTTTCGTTTTGTAATTCCCTGACAATGCTGTGGATTCTGGATCCCTTCATCCCAACACAAGCACCTACCGGATCGATGCGGTCATCATATGATTCTACTGACACCTTAGCCCGTTCGCCGGGTTCGCGGACAACCTTTTTAATGGTGATCAGGCCGTCAAACACCTCGGGAACCTCATTCTCAAAAAGACGTTCCAGAAAGGTCGGCGATGTTCTTGATAAAACGATTTTCGGATTGCCATTGACCATTTCCACCCTGTGTACTATCGCCCTGACCGAATCCCCTTTTCGAAATCTGTCTTTAGGGATTTGCTCGGACTTTGGGAGGTTCAGTTCGTTGCCTTCTGCGTCAATAAGGAGTACCTCCTTTTGCATTGCCTGATAAACCTCGCCTGAAATGATTTCTCCCACAAGGTCTTTGTATTTAAGAAAAAGATTGTCTTTTTCCAGGTCTTTAATTTTCTGGATCAGAGTCTGACGCGCCGTCATGACGGTTCTGCGGCCAAAGTCAATGAGTTTGATCTCCTCAGCTACCTCTTCACCAATCTCAAAGTCAGGCTCAATTTTTCTTGCCTCAGACAAACTGATCTTGTCGTAATCCCATATATCTTCAGAGTTATCATCAACGATTTCCCTGAATCTCCAGATCTCCAAATCGCCCTTGTCAGCATTGATGATGATATCAAAATTATCATCCGTTTTGTACTTCTTTTTAATCATGGTACGGAAGACATCTTCCAGTATCCTGATCATCGTGGGGCGATCCACATTTTTATGCCGCGCAAATTCCGCGAACGATTCAATTAAAGTTGAGTGATCCATCGCTTATATTTCACATAAAATATTTTTACACTATAATCTGACAAGCACCTTAGCGCTTTCAACAATATCTATTGGTAAACTGACAGTTTTTTGCTCCTGGTCTTTTTTTGATTTACCGACACTTAGTTGCAGTACAATTTCCTGGCCTTTGACATCCAATAACAAACCGGAATATTTTGTCTTGTCTTTTGTGACAATGTCCAGTTCCCGTCCTTTATGCTTTGGGTATTGTCGGATGAATTTCAGGGATTTGCTGACTCCGGGTGAAGAAACCTCAATAACATATTGTCCTTCAACCAGGCTCTTTTCTTCAAGTGCGTCAGATAATTTCCGGCTGATACTCGTGCATTCTTCAATACCGACTGCTGTGTCGCCATCAATAAATACCTGAATCTTCTGATTATTCACTTTGCCGGCAATGTGCACTTCAACAAGAAATGTTTCCTCATTGTCGATGCATTGCTCAACCAATTCCGTGACAATCTTTTTTAAATCCATCAGATATTAATTTTGGCCATTAAAAAAGGGGACTTGGGTCCCCTCAGGCTCATTTCAAATTTCGATGCAAACTTAAACAAAGTTGTTGTCGAAAACAAAAACAATCCATTTTTATGCAACCTTTTTTGCAGATTGTGGTTAGCGAGGTGTTATTTTTACGTGCCATAAGTATTTTGCTATCATTCAATACCAATTTTTATAAATTTGCGCCATGCAAAATCAATTGAGTGTATATAATTCTCTCACCAGAAAAAAAGAGCTGTTTGAGCCGATCAATCCACCGTTTGTCGGAATGTACGTCTGTGGACCTACAGTATACAGCGATGTGCATCTTGGCAACCTTCGCACTTTTTTAAGTTTTGACATTATCTACCGCTATTTGAAACACCTGGGTTATAAAGTCCGCTATGTCAGAAACATTACCGATGTCGGCCACCTGGAAAGCGATGCAGACGAAGGAGAGGACAAAATCAGCAAAAGGGCTAAGCTCGAAAATCTCGAGCCTATGGAGATTGTGCAGAAATACACGAACGATTTTCACAGGGTATCTGCCCGCTTCAATCTGCTAGACCCGGATATCGAGCCGAGCGCCACGGGTCATATTATTGAACAAATAGAAATGATTGAAAACCTTTTAGAGAAGGGATTGGCATACGAATCAAATGGTTCGGTGTACTTTGATGTTTCGAAATACAATGAAATCGAGCAATATGGGATACTCTCCGGCAGGGTTCTGGAAGAATTGATGGCGGGCTCCAGAGAACTGGATGGTCAGGAAGAAAAACGCAATCCT
>CAYZWN010000047.1:0-7627 GCA_964482185.1 uncultured Roseivirgaceae bacterium | reverse complement strand
TCCTGTTGATTTTGCCCTTTGGAAAAAGGCCAGTACAGGCCATATTATGAGGTGGGCCTCGCCTTGGGGCCTGGGATTTCCCGGGTGGCACCTTGAGTGCTCGGTGATGAGTTCAAAATATCTCGGAGAAACTTTTGACATTCACGGAGGTGGCATGGATTTGAAGTTCCCGCACCACGAATGTGAAATCGCCCAGTCGTATGGTGCACACGGAAAACAGCCTGTTAAATACTGGCTACACACCAATATGCTCACTGTAAACGGAAAAAAAATGAGTAAATCGCTGGGCAATTCTTTCCTTCCGGAGGAATTGTTTACAGGGTCACATCCCTTACTCAGCGAGCCATTCAGCCCGATGACAGTCCGGTTTTTCATGCTGCAATCGCACTACTCAAGTACGCTGGATTTTAGTAATGATGCCTTAAAGGCTGCGGCTAAAGGATATAAAAAAATGATCAACGGGCTGGTGTTGGCTAAAGATATGAAATTTGAGCCCATCGGTCAGGCATCCTACAACGAACAGACGGCAAAGCAGATTTTGAGCATCATCGACAATTGCTACCGGGCTTTAAACGATGATTTTAATACTGCCAGGGCCATAGCGCAGATGTTTAACTTATTGAAAAAAATTAATTCCATCGCCACGAAAAACCTGGATCCGGCAGAGATTGGTGCGGAGGTATTCGATAAACTCACCAGTACCTACATTGCACTTGTGGAAGATGTGCTTGGCCTGACGGAAGAAAAACCACAGGATGTTGACGGAATCATCAATGTTTTGCTTGGGATTTACAAAAAAGCCAAAGAAGCAAAGGACTATGCGAAAGTGGATGAAATAAGGGCAAGTCTGAAAGGCTACGGGATTGTATTGAAGGATATGAAGGATTCAATTGGATGGGCTTACGAAGAATAAAATTTCCACTGTATTTATATATTGTCTGCTTATTCCTGCTTGCAGCCATTTCGTGCGAAAGCAGCAAAAAATCCCTTGACCAATCCAGTATTTCAAATACGAAAAAGACGGCCACCGTACCCTCTTTCAATAGTGATTCTGCTTATTACTTTATAGAAAAACAGGTGAGTTTTGGCCCCAGGGTGCCGAATACCGATCCTCACAAGGTGGCAGGCGAATTTATTGCCGGGAAGTTGCGATCGTATGGCGCGAAGGTAACAATTCAGGAATTTGTCGAGCAGGCCTACAACGGTGACAGGCTTTATTTGAAGAACATCATAGGCGCTTACAATCCGGAGGCGAAAAAGCGGGTTTTATTGGCTGCCCACTGGGATACCAGGCCATTTGCAGACAAGGACATTGAAGGAAGGTATGAGCCATTCGACGGCGCCAACGATGGCGCAAGCGGCGTGGGGGTTTTGCTGGAAATTGCACGTAAACTTCATAATAATGAAAAACCAAAAATTGGTATTGATATCATTTTCTTCGATGGCGAAGATTACGGTGAGCATGAAGATGTAGACCAGCCCCCACTCAAAAACGGGCTTGTAAAAATCTGGTGGTGCCTCGGATCGCAGTATTGGGCAAAAAATACCCATATCGCCAATTACTCGGCTTATTATGGAATTTTACTGGATATGGTGGGAGGCAAGGATGCAACCTTTTACAAGGAAGGAGGCTCGATGCAATTTGCGCCCAAAGTTGTAAAAAAAGTATGGGATACAGCCCGAAGCCTTGGGTACGCCAATTATTTTGTCAGTTCAAACAGTCCGGGTATCATGGACGATCATATATTCGTTAACCGGGATGCTAAAATTCCCATGATCAATATTGTGGAATATGATTCAGACTCACCCTCATACTATTTCGGTAAATACCACCATACCCGCAATGACAATATGAGCATCATCGATAAGCAGACACTACAGGCAGTGGGCGAGACGGTACTCTATACCATTTATAATGAATAGCCCGGATTGTATTTCAGGGATTAATTCACTTATTTAAATATCCTTTTTCCAAAATCACAGATTCATATGTCAAAACCTGACAAAAAACTATTCCTGCTCGACGCCATGGCGCTGATATTCCGGGCACATTTTGCTTTCAGTAAAAATCCAAGAATCAATTCAAAAGGTGTGAATACCGGCGTTGTTTTAGGGTTTGCTAATTCGCTGATCGAAATCATTAATAAAGAAAAACCAACACACATGGGCGTCGCATTTGATTTGCCGGGACCTACCTTCAGGCACGAAATGTTTGATGCGTATAAAGCCCAGCGTGAGGAAGCTCCTGAGGACATCCGCACAGGCATTCCTATTGTCAGGGAACTGGTGAAAAGTTTCAATATTCCCATACTTGAAAAAACAAGCTTTGAAGCTGATGACGTAATTGGAACCATTGCAAAAAGGGCCAGCCGGGAAGGTTTTGAGGTGTATATGATGACACCCGATAAAGATTACGCACAACTGGTTGAAGAGCATATTTTTCTGTATAAACCGGCCTACATGGGCAATGCCGTAGATGTACTCGGCGTGAAGGAAGTGCTGGAAAAGTTTGATATTGATCATGTTGATCAGGTGCGGGATATTCTAGGGTTGCAGGGGGATGCTTCAGACAATATTCCGGGTATTCCGGGCATCGGTGCCAAAACTGCCGTGAAGCTTTTAAAGGATTTTGGATCGGTTGAGAATCTTGTTGCAAATGCAGACAAGTTAAAGGGAAAACAAAGGGAAAATGTTGAGCAATACGCCGGGCAGGGCATACTTTCCAAAAAGCTGGCTACCATTGTCACGGATGTTCCAATTGACTTTGACGAGAAAAAGCTTGAGTACACAGGATTTGATGCAGAAAAGCTGAAGGTTCTTTTTGAAGAACTGGAATTTCGTACACTGGCAAAACGCTTGTTCTCCGATCAGGGTACCGGAAAGATCCAGCCGGAAAATACGCAATTGTCATTGTTTGGGGATAGTGTTCCTCAAAAGGAAGTGGTTGAGCCGGTGATAGAAGACCGGCCCGAAAAGGGCAATTTATTCAATACCATCCATGATTACAGGCTCATTGACACACAGGAGCTGATGATGGAACTGGTCGAGTTTCTGGAGATGCAGGAGGAATTTTGTTTTGATACCGAAACCACCAGTGTGGACGCCGTAGATGCCGGGTTGGTAGGTTTGGCGTTTTCATATATTCCCGGGGAAGCCTATTACGTACCAGTGCCGGAAAACCAAAAAGAAGCAAAAAACGTGGTAAACATTTTTAAGCCGGTACTCGAAAATAAGAAAATCAGAAAAATTGGCCAGAATATCAAGTACGATATCATGGTCCTGAAAAATTATGGGGTGGAGGTAAAAGGTAAATTATTCGATACCATGTTGGCTCATTACCTGATCGAGCCCGACAGCCGGCATAACATGGATGTGCTCGCCGAAAATTACCTCAACTATTCTCCCGTTTCCATTCAAACTTTGATAGGCAAAAAGGGGAGCAGGCAGGGTTCGATGCGTGATGTGGAAGTAGAAAAAGTAGTGCAATATGCCGGCGAGGATGCGGATATAACGCTTCAGCTAAAAAAGGCATTCGAACCAATGTTGAAGGAAAAGCAAATCGAGCGGCTCTTTCATGAAGTAGAAGTGCCTTTGGTGCATGTGCTGGCTGATATGGAATTTGAAGGCGTGAAAGTAGATGTGGATACCCTGGGCCAGCTTTCTTTGGAACTAGATGCCGGTAGTAAGGAAGTGGAGCAGGTAATATACAAACTCGCCGGGGTTAAATTTAATATTGCATCCCCAAAGCAACTGGGCGCCATTCTTTTTGACCAGATGCGGCTAATCGAAAAACCAAAAAAGACTAAAACAGGCCAGTATGCCACCGGAGAGGAAATTCTCGCTGAGTTGGCCAATGAGCACCCCATCGCGGCAAAAATCCTGGAATACCGGGAGCTTCAGAAACTCAAATCCACTTATGTGGATGCCTTGCCGGCCCTGATCAGCCCAAAAGACGGGCGCATTCATACCTCATACAACCAGGCAGTGGCAGCAACCGGTCGTTTGAGTAGCACGAATCCCAATCTGCAGAACATTCCTATCCGCACCGAAAAAGGCAGAGAGATCAGAAAAGCATTTGTGCCCGGGAGCAAGGACTACATACTTATGGCGGCTGATTATTCGCAGATTGAGTTGCGCATCATGGCGGCCTTTGCTGAGGATAAGAGTATGATCGAAGCCTTCGAAAATGGTCGCGACATCCATGCGACTACGGCAAGCAAAATATTTGGGGTGCCACTCGATAATGTGGATGGTGATATGCGACGGAAAGCCAAAACAGCCAACTTCGGTATTATTTATGGCATTTCGGCATTTGGTCTTTCGCAGCGACTGGGCATTCCACGCAGAGAAGCAGCGGATATCATCGATGCCTATTTTGCCGAATTTCCATCAGTAAAGGCTTATATGGACCGCGTTATCAATCAGGCCAGGGAGCATGAATACGTAGAAACAATCCTGGGTAGAAGGCGCTATTTGCGGGACATCAACTCAAAGAACGCCACCATGCGGGGGTTTGCTGAGCGCAATGCCATCAACGCACCGATACAAGGCAGCGCTGCCGATATGATCAAAGTTGCCATGATCAATATCCATCGCTGGATGAAAAAAGAAAATCTCCGATCCAGAATGATATTGCAGGTTCACGACGAACTGGTGTTTGATGTACATCGTGAGGAAATGGGCATTATGGAAAAGCTGATTCCTGAGTTTATGAAAACGGCTGTCACACTTCCCGTCCCCATGGAAGTTGGCCTGGGTTTTGGCGAAAACTGGCTCGAAGCGCACTGATTCAATTCAAGTAAAATTTACCAATTCATTACATACAGCCGAAACTTTTAGGCATAGTCAAATATCGAATTGTTTTATTCGTATTCTTTGCATCATCAACTAAAATTCTAATCATGAAAAAGACAATTAAATTTTTGATTCTTATTGCTGTATTTACCGTGGGCAACCAGGCGATGGCTCAGGGCGTAGGCCTAGGTCTTAAAGTAGGTGCAAATTTTGCCAACCAATCCATTACCGATGCATCCACAGAAAGTATCACAGGATTTCATGGCGGCGCATACGTGGTTCTGGCGTTTTCTGAAAAATGGGCCATCCAACCTGAGCTGTTTTTCTCTTCTCAGGGTTCTGAAATTCCGGAGTTCGATGAAATCATCAATCTTGATTATTTTACCATACCTGTTCTTTTGAGATATAAGCCGGCAAATTTTTTGAGTTTTGAGGCAGGTCCTCAAATCTCCACATTACTCAGCGCCGTGGACAAATCGGGAGATTCAATAAAGGAAGAGGTAAAAAACAGTGATTTTGGCTTGGCGCTTGGTACTACCGTGTATTTGCCTCTCGGTCTGAATGCCGGTTTTCGATATGTCTGGGGTTTCACCAATATCAATGACTTGTCAAACGACATAGAGGTAAAAAACAAAATGTTTCAGATCTACGCAGGATGGACATTTTTGGGAGAGAAATAAAAAACGATAAATAAGAGGTTAACAGAGCCCATTCCTAAAAAACAGGAATGGGTTTTTTAGTAAAACCTCACATCCTCCACAAGTGAAGCATCAAAATTTCGATGCAGTATCTCCAGCACCTTTGATTTTGCAATGGTAAGTTCCTGCCTCAATGGTGCCGAGTTGAGTTTCACATGCAGGACTTTTTTGTTAATAAACAGCTTTTCGGTTCGCTTTGCTATGGGGGCTCCCATCATCGTGCCCCACATACCTATCAGCCTGTTTTCATCAAAGCGGCCTCTGATTTTATACGCCTTTAGCATGGAGTCGATGGCTTCCCCAACCGTGGAAACATCAGATTTTCTTCGACTTACTTCATTGCGGTTTTTCATGCAGAAACAGTGCTTTTTATGTGGGTCAAGGTACCATTTTTTACAGAAATAGCCCGCCATTCAATTTTTAATTTTTCAAGGAAGTGAAAAGTGCGTTCTGGTCTGGCGTCTGTTATAAATACTTGACCAAATTCGTGGTGTTCGATCATTTCAGTGAGTTTGGCTATCCGGTGGTCATCGAGTTTATCGAAAATGTCATCCATCAGCAATATTGGTTTAAAGCCCTTATTGTCCCGTATAACATCAAACTGAGCTAATTTCAAAGCAATTAAGAATGACTTTTGCTGGCCCTGAGAACCAAATCTTTTAAGCGGGTGCCCGCCCATTTCAAAAATAAAGTCATCCTTGTGAATGCCCTTTTCTGTTCGCTGCAACGCCAGGTCTTTTTGAAGCGAGCCATGAAAAATTGCCCTGAAGTTAGGGTCGAGGAAAGTCGATTCATACCGCAGGTCGATCTCTTCTTTGCCTTCAGAAATAAACCGGTAATGCTTTTCTATTCCGGAGATATAATTCCTGGAAAAATCTGCCCTGATTTCGCAAATCCGTTTACCCAGTTTAATAATAAGTTGATCATATGGTTCGAGCAGGTCTTTGTCCATTTTGCCTGCTTCTGCAAAGTGCCTGAGCAGTCGGTTGCGATGTTTAAGGGCGAGATTGTATTCAATGACATCGAGCAGATAGGCAGTATTCATTTGCGAAATGATGCTGTCGATAAATCTCCGCCTCGTTTCGCTGCCTTCCATGATCAATCCATGATCGCTTGGAGCAATCAGCACGGTTGGAAAAAGGCCGATAAAATCAGCTGCTTTGGCAAGGGGGTTATTGTCAATCAGAATTTTTTTTCTCTTACCCAGGGTCAGTGAATTGTTGACTACAGATTTTTTTTCTTTTTTATAGAATGTTCCAATGATGCTGTAAAAAAGCTCACTATGCCGGATACTTTGCTGGTCCTGAGCGTTGAAGGCGCTTTTTGTCATGGACAGAAAATGAATGGCATCCAGCAGATTTGTTTTGCCACTGCCATTGTCTCCCACCAGCGCATTGATATCCCTGGAAAAGTCTATTCGGGTCTCCTCATAGTTTTTGAAATTGGCCAGATAGATATTTTCGAGATGCATAAATTTCTTTGTTGAATGTTTTTGACTAATTTCGCATCGCTTTTTGAACCCATTGGAAATTTGTGGGTTAAGAAATCAGAAAACGACGCAAAACTACAATAAATAACCAATCTGTTATGGCTACAACTAAGGAAAAGAAATCGGGCGCTTCTTCAGCTAAGGCCCCTTTCCCGAAAGAAACTTACCAATTTTGGTTTGAGAGCATGCTTTTGATGCGAAGATTCGAGGAGAAAGCCGGGCAACTATACGGACAACAAAAGATCAGGGGTTTTTGCCACCTTTACATCGGGCAGGAAGCCTGTGTCGCCGGCGCGGTAACAGCCTTGAAGGACGGGGATAGTTATATTACAGCTTATCGCGATCATGCCCATCCACTTGCGCTTGGTTCAGATCCGGGGGCCATCATGGCTGAATTGTATGGCAAAGAAACAGGAATTTCGAAAGGTAAAGGCGGCTCGATGCACATGTTCGATAAAGAGCGTCATTTTTACGGAGGTCATGGAATCGTCGGCGGACAAATACCCCTCGGCGTGGGGATTGGCTTCGCAGAAAAATACAAAAAAACCGACAAACTCTGCATTACGTACATGGGCGATGGTGCTGTAAGGCAGGGCGCTTTTCACGAATCGCTTAACCTGGCGATGCACTATAAACTTCCGGTTAT
>CAYZWN010000046.1:0-26055 GCA_964482185.1 uncultured Roseivirgaceae bacterium | reverse complement strand
GCCCATCCGCCAGGCTTATTGTCCACCATATTCAGTCGTTGGCCCAGCCCCGGATTGTAGCGCGGCTCTATATCATTGTCCGCAAAATTATCAATACTCCAGATTCTCCACCTTTCCTGATTGTTCTGATATGAATATCCGGCCAGGAGGGTAAATTTGTGCTTCTGCGCAATGTTGAAATTATAAGTAAGAAAGTTTTCAATGAGTGTATTGGTCCCATTCTGGAAACTTTGCTCCAATCTTCCTTCTTCAAAAGGATCTGTATTTGGCATGTTCTGATTGTCTGCATCACTTGACGTATTGGTATATCCAAAATTGAGTTTATACTCCAGGCCTTTAACAATTTCGAATGAAATGGCTGTACTGAGGATGGTGCGTCTCAGTTCAGAAAAAACTTTGTACAAATCGGCTGCATAGAGCGGGTTCATCAGGTCAGGATATTGTACCGGATTCCCATTGGCATCGCGGGCAGGATAAGTTGGGTTGAAATCCAGCATCTCTGAAACAAGCCTTGACTGGGGGGCATTTTCACCCTGCTCAATGCTGGTGCCAAGATTAAAGTCAATATTCAACCTTCCATCCAGCAATTTCTGATTTGCACCGATTCTGCCACTATACCTTTTAAAGCCGGTATTTTCGACAATGCCTTGTTGATCAAGATATCCGAGTGATGCGCGATAATTAAAATTCTGGCTGCTTCCCTGAAAAGTAAGATTATGATCATTGGTTATGGCTGTTCGCGTAAGTTCGTCCTGCCAGTTGGTGTTTCCTCCCCGATCTTCGAGTACACCACCGACTGCTACAACCTGTTGGCGAAATTCATCTGCAGAAAAAACAGGTATTTGTCTAGCCATATTGGATATTCCGAAATTGGAATTGACGGAAACTTTTGAAACCCCGGCAGCTCCTTTTTTGGTGGTGATGATGATGACGCCATTTGCACCCCGCGCCCCATAAATTGCAGTTGCGGAGGCATCTTTTAATACATCGATCGATTCGATGTCGTCAGGATTTAGAAAATTGAGCGGGCTGGTTGCAGAGCCTGTTCCGGCCAGACCAAGCGGAAAACCGTCAATTACAAACAATGGACCAGTGCCTTGCCTGATGCTGCCTTGACCGCGGATGGTGATAAGTTGCCCGCTGCCAGGTGCGCCACTGGAGCCTGTTACTGTTACCCCTGCAGCTTTTCCCTGAAGTAGCTGTCCGGGCGATGTAATGATGCCTTTATTGAAATCTTTACTTTTGACAGATGAAACTGCACCTGTAATATCCTTTTTTTCCTGTGTGCCATAGCCAACTACTATAACTTCTGATAGTTGGGTAAAATCAGTATCTAACGCCAGGTCGATTATGGAATTGTTACCGATCTCAACTTCATGGGTGGCAAAACCCACGAAACTAAAAACCAGGATAGCGTTATCCGGAACGTTAATGGCATATTTTCCGTCAAGCCCTGTAACTGTCCCGGTAGAGGTTCCTTTTATTAGAACACTGACCCCTGGTAATAATGAATTATCTTCAGAAGAAGTAATTGTCCCGGTGATGGTTTTTTCCTGGCTGATGAGCACTAAGTCTTCGATTTCATCGATAGCAGATTTGCTATTGAGAATCTCATTTACAGCATCCTTTTTTTCTGGTTGGTTTTTTAGATTTTCCGGATTACTGGCGCTTGCTAAATTGGTGAATATCACCAGAAATAGCGCGCTGATCATTGAGTTAAAGCTAAATGAGTGCGATAGCTTTGGTAATTTTTGCTTCATGTTCGTGTAAAGTTAGATTTGTACTTTATTTAGTTTTCAATGTCCTTACAAAAGGAGTTATTGTTGTTCATTTCATGTGTTTTTAATCATATTGTAGTTTAAGGTTGAACATTTATTATAAATTTCTTACTGAAGGGCCTGTTTCGTTTTTCTAATTTCATCCATTGTCTTCAAATTTTTCATTTAAACTTATTCCCAATTCAAATTGCTACAGTTAAATACCTTAAAAGCCTCTCTGGAAATTGATTGAGATTTCGGAGTCAGTTTTTCTATTGACATTTCATTGGAGTGGCAAAAGTAATCATGCAGTATGTACGGGTGATTATGCACATTTTGCCAAATTGTGAATTTTAGCTGATGCAGATCCATCTCAACCTTGTCATGGATTTTTTCTAATAAATACTCACTTGGGTGAGGCATATATTGGTTCTCAGGTTATCTTGAATTATATCAATTCTATCAAAAGGTACTCTTAAAAAAATATAAATTGAAGTGTTCCGGAAGATTCTGTTATGCAAACCTTTGCATAGATTGGTTGTGGAAGGAGCAGATTAGATGATGGGTTTTACATTATTACAGCCTTAGGAATAGTGCTCAATCTCCGGTGTGAAGGGGTTTCATTCACTTTACGATCATACCATCACGGATTTCAAGAATCCGGTCAGCCATTTGTGCCAGATGTTCGTTATGCGTTACGATCACAAATGTTTGATTCAGTTCTTTTCGAAGCTTAAAAAATAGATTGTGGAGTTCGGTGGCATTTTTTGAATCGAGGTTACCACTGGGCTCGTCAGTAAAAACTATTTCCGGATCATTGATCAGCGCCCTGGCAACGGATGTTCTTTGTTGCTCACCACCGGACATTTCAGATGGTTTGTTGTTTCTCCTATCATGAATACCGAGCAAGTGCATGAGTTGGGCGGCTTTTGTTTCTACTTCTTTGGGGTCTTGCTTTCCGATGTATCCCGGGATGCAAATATTTTCCAGTGCGGTAAACTCCGGCAGTAGGTTATGGAACTGAAACACAAACCCGATGTTTTTATTTCTAAATCTGGCGATTTGGTTGCCATTTAGTTTTGTGATGTTTTCAGTTTTAATCTCCAACTCCCCCGAATCCGGATCGTCAAGTGTGCCGAGAATGTGAAGAAGTGTGCTCTTGCCCGCCCCGGATGCGCCAACGATTGAAACGATCTCTCCCTTTTTGATATCGATATCAATTCCTTTCAGAACTTTTAAATCGCCATAAGATTTTGTAAGTTTCCTGCCAGTGAGTATCATTAAGTGTTATTTGATACATAAAAATTGACCCAAACATAACAAATTCGCTTATATCTTTTGCATCGTCATAGAAAACATACAGAATTTTTTTCAAGTGGAATTTATCCCTTGGTAAATATTTTTTAATAGCATAGTTTAGCCAAAAAATTCAAACAATGAACATTCACGAATACCAGGCAAAGCAAATTCTAAAGAAATATGGTGTTAGTATCCAGGAGGGTATAGTAGCCGATACGCCGTCAAAGGCTGTAACTGCCGCCAAAAAGCTAAACCAGGAGACCGGAACAAACTGGTGGGTAATCAAAGCCCAGATCCACGCGGGAGGAAGAGGTAAAGGGGGAGGGGTGAAGCTCGCCAAAAGCCTGAATGAGGTTGAAGAGATATCGAAAAAGATACTCGGCATGAACCTCGTAACGCATCAAACCGGCCCCGAGGGTAAAACCGTTCATAAGGTGCTCATTGCTCAGGATGTTTATTATATTGGCAGTTCAGAACCTAAAGAATTTTACGTCAGCATATTACTGGATCGCGCGACAAATTCAAACGTTGTGATGGCTTCTACGGAAGGCGGAATGGACATTGAAGAAGTTGCAGCAAAAACGCCGGAAAAAATTATCAAAGAGTGGATTGATCCGGGGCAGGGGCTCCGGCCTTTTCAGGCACGTAAAGTCGCCTACCGGCTTGGCCTTGAAGGCCCCGTGGCCAGGGAAATGTCCAGATTCATACATTCATTGTATCAGGCTTATGTCGACTCCGATGCTTCGCTTTTTGAAATTAATCCCGTTCTTAAAACATCAGACAATAAAATACTTGCCGTAGATGCCAAGGTAAATCTTGATGATAATGCATTATATCGACATCCCGATCTGGCTGAAATGCGCGATATCACCGAAGAAGATCCACTCGAACTCGAGGCCGGAGAATCCGGATTGAACTATATCAAACTTGATGGTAATGTTGGCTGCATGGTAAATGGAGCCGGATTAGCCATGGCTACCATGGATGTGATCAAGATGTCGGGTGGTGATCCTGCCAACTTTCTGGATGTTGGAGGTGGTGCCAATGCCAAAACTGTTGAAGCTGGTTTCCGGATTATTTTAAAGGATCCGAGTGTGAAAGCTATACTTATTAATGTTTTCGGCGGCATCGTGCGCTGTGACCGTGTAGCGATGGGTGTTGTTGAAGCGTATAAAAACATCGGCTCGATTGATATTCCGATTATTGTGCGGCTTCAGGGTACCAACGCAGAAGAAGGGGCTAAAATCATCGATGACAGCGGACTAGAAGTGAAATCCGCAGTGTTACTCAAAGATGCCGCAAGGCTCGTCAATGAGGCAGTTTCAGCTTGATGTTTTCTGTTTTGCCAGAAACTTCTTTTTAAACTTCATGCGCCCGTAGTTCAACTGGATACCCGCCTGCCGGCGAGGCAGGGAATACCAGATTTCGAGTATGAAGTATTACGTATATATAATCAAGAGTATCAAGTATGAATATACATATGTAGGTCATACGGAAAATTTAAAAAACAGGCTTGCAGAACATAATAAAGGAAAAACCAAATCAAATAAGTCATACATGCCATTTGCTTTGGTTTATTTTGAGGAGTTTGGATCAAGAAAAGAGGCGATTGAAAGGGAGAGATATTTTAAGAGTGGTTCAGGCAGAGAATATGTAAAAAGAATAATGAAAAATGCGCCCGTAGTTCAACTGGATACCCGCCTGCCGGCGAGGCAGGGAATACCAGATTTCGAGTATGAAGTATTACGTATATATAATCAAGAGTATCAAGTATGAATATACATATGTAGGTCATACGGAAAATTTAAAAAACAGGCTTGCAGAACATAATAAAGGAAAAACCAAATCAAATAAGTCATACATGCCATTTGCTTTGGTTTATTTTGAGGAGTTTGGATCAAGAAAAGAGGCGATTGAAAGGGAGAGATATTTTAAGAGTGGTTCAGGCAGAGAATATGTAAAAAGAATAATGAAAAATGCGCCCGTAGTTCAACTGGATAGAATACCAGATTTCGGCTCTGGGGGTTGAGGGTTCGAATCCTTCCGGGCGTACTTTTTACAATTCAAAGAAATGCAAAACCGCCTATATTTAATTATTTGGCGGTTTTTGTTTTTTAAGTTGTCAGTCCGTTTTCATTGGATATTATAGCTATACATCAAAGACTGGTTCGAGGCGTGCTTGTAAATCCCCGTGCCGCGGATGAAACTTTGACGCAATAGTTATTGTAAATACCGCAGCATAATTTGTGCTGTTTTTAACGATCCATTAAGCTGTAGGTCACACTGAGCCTATTGAATAAAACCAGCATCAATGGAAGTTGATGGGTGTCTGATCATAAAGCCGTTTACACGTTGCCAACAAACCTACATTTTCCACCCTTTCCGGTATTCCCGCATCACAAAGGCATTGGCTTCATCAAAGTTGGTGATTTTCATGTTTTTGGCATCCCAGTACAGCTTTTTCCTGCCGGGAAAATCATTTCTACCCTTCTGAAGTTGATAGCTTCTGATGGCCAGGTTGCCCATGAGTACCGCTTCGGTAAAAGGCCCTGCAAATTCAAACGGTGAGCTCACTTCATAATTGCCATAGCCTGCTATACAGGCATTTACCCAATCGACATAGTGCCCTTCCGGAACACGTTTGAGTGTCTTCGGTACGGATGCGATTTCTTCATTTCTGCTGCCCGGCAATAGCGTGGGCTCCTTGGAATAATTGCCAAGTAACTTTCCTTTTGTGCCCTCAAAAATCACCCCATTGCTCATATCACCGAGCTTATCTGTGGGCAACACTTCTTCGGGTGTTTCCGGCCTGAGTCCGCCATCCATCCATGTGAGTTTCAAATCGCCCTTACCGTCTGTTCTGGGGAAAGTAAGATGAATGATGGAGGAAGCTGGACAACTGTCAGCATAATTGGCTGCCTGGAAAAATCCTGAATAATTTGCCGTCACGCTGCATTCCACTTCAGTGGGAAAATCAATTGGTAAAATTCTGAATACCGGATCCATGATGTGGCATCCCATGTCTCCGAGTGCGCCGGTGCCAAACTGCCACCATCCGCGCCAGTTGAATGGCAGATAGGCCGGATTGAAATCCATCATTGGTGCTGGACCCAGCCACAGGTCCCAGTCAAGCTCTTTGGGTATGTCATGCATTCCGGTGGGGGTGGGGATTCCCTGAGGCCATACCGGGCGATCCGTCCAGGCATAAACCCTTGTCACATCTCCGATAAGGCCAGCATCCACAATTTCCTTCATACGACGCACAGGCTCTTCCGATGCCCACTGGTTGCCCATCTGTGTCACCACCTGATACTTTTTTGCTGCTTCTGCCAGCATCCTAGCTTCGCCGATCGAGTGCGTCAACGGTTTTTGCACATACACATGTTTACCGAGTTGCATGGCCGCCATGGTGGCCACGGCATGTGTATGGTCGGCTGTGGATACCGTGACAGCATCGATTTTTTTACCTTCTTTATCCAGCATCTCCCGGTAATCCCGGAAATAAGAGGCTTTGGGGAAATTCTTTTTTGACTTAACTGCCATGCGGTCGTCCACATCGCAGAGATGAATGATTTTAGCATGTTTGCTTTTCGCAATGGAAGTCAGGTCTGATTCACCCTTTCCGCCAACTCCAATGCCGGCGATGTAAAGCGTGTCACTTGGCGCTACATGCCGTGGCCCTCCCAGAACAAAGCCTGGGACTATTGAAAATACTGCGGCGGTTTTAGTGGTGTTTTTTAAAAATTCCCTACGTGGGAGTGAATGTTTCGGGTGTTTTTCTTTTGACATGGGTTTATTTTTTAATGTAAAAATTCAGGTAAAAAATCATTCACTAAAGTACATATTTTGATTATCAGATGCACCGTTCCGGATAATATTTAGAAATGGAATAACGATTACTAAAGTTTAGCTCCTAACCATCCCACATTTTTTCTATATTCCGGATTCTGTAAGAATACAACTACAACTTATGAATCAACCCCTAATGAAAAAGGAGCGTATTCTGTCAGTGGATATGCTGAGAGGACTGGTGATGATCATCATGGCACTGGACCACATCAGAGATTATACCACCATGTATCATTTCGATCCGGCAAACCTTTCCCAGACATCACTCCCCTTGTTTTTTACCCGTTGGGTAACCCACTTCTGCGCACCGGTTTTTATGTTTTTGGCAGGTGTGGGTTCGGGTCTTGGAGAGATCAATGGCAAAACGAAAAAGCAACTATCACACTTTTTATGGACGAGGGGATTGTGGCTGGTATTGCTTGAATTTACTGTGATCAAATTGGGCTGGACGTTTAATTTTACCGACAAAACCATTATCATGCAGGTCATCTGGGCTCTGGGAATGGCCATGATTTCCCTGGCCGCGCTCATCTATGTGCCCAAAAAGTGGTTATTGGCCATGGGCCTGATTATGGTTTTCGGGCATAATCTCCTCGACAACATTGCACCGGAAACTTTCGGTGTGCTTGCTCCCTTATGGAAAATGTTTCACGTTGATTCGACATTTCCCCTGGGATCTTATACGGTTATCGCAAAATATCAAATGGTTCCATGGATTGGGGTGATGGCGTTGGGTTATGTATTTGCTGATTTTTACAGGTTAGTCGCTGAAAGCAGACAAAGAAAAATATTCTTAACAGGACTGGCCTGCACTGTTTTATTTATCATAATCCGCGGGATAAATGTTTATGGCGATCCTCAACCGTGGATAGGTCAGTCTACGGTTGGCATGACGGTAGCATCTTTTTTAAATACAAATAAATATCCTCCTTCCCTGAGTTTCATTCTGATGACCCTCGGCCCATCCATCATTTTGCTCGCGGTATTCGAGCGAATTCAGGGATGGATAGTTCAGTTTCTAATGGTATTTGGCAGGGTCCCCATGTTTTTCTATGTGGTACACATCTATGTCATTCACCTTATTGCTGTTTTTCTGGGATTGGCTCAGGGTTTTAAGATCAGCGAAATGGCTAATCTTTTCAGAAATTTACCGCAGGATTATGGATTTGGATTGCCGGTGACATACTTGTTTTGGGTTTTTATCATTATTACCCATTTCTATTTAAGCCGGGAATACATACGGTTTAAAAAAGGGAAGAAACACCCATTTTATTCATATATATGAATAACTGACTGATCTCCAATATTTTCAGGTGCAGCCATAACCTGGATTTTACATTCAGGTGAAATGTAAACACCCGCTCCCCATCGGAATCGTGTTTCAGAATTTGATCCGAAACTTTTGGAGTAAACTTTTCTTAGGGTAAATGTTTCAAGTTCAACTGTGGAAATCTGATATAAATCCAGGATATCCGTTCCGTCTGCGTTGCTTGTCATGCCTGCCAGAAAGAGTTGATTCGCCTCGTTATGAATAAAATTGATGTTCTGATAAGAAAGCCATTCATCATCGATCCAACCAGATTTATCAGCTTTCCGGGTATCCAGCGAATATTCCAGGACGAGCGCATTCGGGTCCAATCCAAGCAGATCGCGGTCAATGAGGTAAAAATCAAGATTCACCGTATCCCAGTCGCCAACTACGATGAGGATTTTGCCATCAATCCCGGTTATAGCAACACATCCTGCGGTGGCTCTTTTGCGGGTACCCATCCGGTCGATGATGCCAAGTGGCTTTTCCGGCAGACGTTCCGGATTTTCAACCTGGAAAATGAAAACTTTGGAAGCCTTTTTTGCATCGTTGTCTTCCACACCGATGGCCAGGAGGTTATCAAATATCTGAAATCCTCCAGCGTGCTTGAATGGCTTTTCCAGGAGAATGTTATGCGAAATGACCATGTTTTTATTCCCTGTTTTCACAACAGCATAGTATGCCTGTTGATCGGAACTACCTGACAAAAAAAAATATTCTCCATCACCGGAAACAATGCGTTGGATGCCTTGTATATGACCTCCCTGGTTCCGGATGGTAAGATTATTTTCAAAACGGATTGTTATAGTAGTATCTGTAATCTGTTCCAATCTCGTAATAATATCAGAAAGCCGGGCATCCTTGGTCTGGGCCTGAGACAAAAAAAACACAAAATGAAATATGCCAATGCAAATTATTTTCTGCATTGAAAAATGAACCCTATAATTAGTACAGCGATTTATCCTGAAAACCATTGAAAGAAAGCAAATAATATCCCTGGTTTTGAAATAATTACCAAGATATGTTTTTTTAGTGTACAACTGTGCGGTTTTATCGAAATTGGTTCAGCTTGCTCTACTTATGTAAGTCAGATGACTTATCTTTATGCAAGATTAAATGGAGATAATGAACTTTAGTAAATCTTCCGTTCCGGGAACAGAAAGAACTCTGGAAGACAGGCTTTTCCGGGCCTTTATTTACATCGGTATTCTTGTTGTCTTTTTTCTGATTACATATGATGGTTTATTTACTAAAGATTATGTTTCTGTTTTCATTGAGATAGCTGCCGGTGTTGTATTCCTCATTTTCTTTCTCATTACAAGAAACAAAGGTATTCCCAAAACATTCAATAATATTCTCACACTAGTTTTGATTGTATTTGTGAACATTGGCTGGATTACCGGGTCGGGTGTGAATTTGCTAAATGCCACTATTTATTTCCTCTGGCTCACCCTGGCGATCATTCTTCAAAGCCCGAGGAGTTATCCCTACATCTTCGGCTTTGCCGCGATAAACATCCTGGGCCTTTATTTTTTTCAGATAAAAACCAATTTTTTTGCTGGCAAACTCTATGCGGCTGAAACCCACCTTGTCACAAATTTTTATATTTCGGTGGCCTTTCTTGTTCTGGTTGGAGGATACCTGGTGGCATATCTCAAAATGAATTACAATAATGAGCGGGACAAACTTAATCGGCTCAACCAATTGTTAAATGAAAAATCTCAGGAAATTTCATACCAGAACCAGGAACTTAAAATGGCTAAGGAAGCGTTGGATCAAACTGTTTTCGCGCTAGAACGCCGGACTTCCGAATTGCTAAAGGTGAAAGAAACCTTAGAGGAAAAGGTGAGTGAGCGGACAGCACACCTGATGAAATTGAATGAAAGACTCCTCGTTCAGAATCGGCAACTCGAGCAGTATGCCTATATCACTTCCCATAATCTCAGGGCCCCCATTGCACAAATAAAAGGCCTGGTCAATTTGCTCCCTAACGGCAATCAATTTGATGATATAACAGGAGAGACCTTGATCCGCATTTCCAATAGTGCAGGAAACCTTGATAAAGTTGTTTCTGACTTGTCTGAAATACTGCGTGTCGAAAAGGGCATCCAGGCGGCCTGGCAGGACGTAGATTTGCCGGAGGAGTTAAATAGTGTAATCCAATCACTGTCGTCTTCAATCAGTAGTCATGGCATCAATGTGCTCATCCCGGCCGGTGCACAGATTGTGGTAAAAGCCATGAAGCCATATGTGTATAGTGTGCTTCACAACATTATAGAAAACGCCGTGAAATATGCTGATTTTAAAAAGGAGGATCGATTTATCAGGGTTGAGTTTCGTGATGTGGAAAAATACCAGCTCATGAGTATTACCGATAACGGTATTGGTATTGATATGGACGTTGCCTCAGGCAAAATATTTAATATGTACCAGCGCTTCAACAATACACATCCCGGCCAGGGTTTCGGACTCTTTTTGGTAAAATCCCAGATGGAGGCCATGGAGGGAAAGGTGGAAATGGAGAGCATGCTCGGTCACGGCACCACATTCAATCTGTACTTTCTAAAAAGATGATTTTGTTGGATATAAATCTGTTTTCTTGTTTGGATCAATAAGTCAAGGTAGTGTCGTTTCAGTGTTTAAATGACGCATGTTTTTCAATGACAGCTTTCACGCAAAGGCGCAGGGGCGCAAAGCATGAAATTTATATCAGTAAAATCCACGTCTCACCGTCTCAGCGGTTTTGCATGTAACCCCCATACTTTATTAACTGAAATGGTGCTGAATTGTATTTGATGGTGAAATAATGTGTTGTAATAAATACACCGCGAAGGCGCAAAGACGCGAAGTTGATGCTTCGTTTTAAGTGTGTAGAACTTTGAAAGGAGTTTTATCCGGCCACATTAAAAAATTGTAGGAATACGTATAGATTACTATTGACAAGACACTGGCACCATCCCTCATTATTTTTTTATCAATCAGGCAGAAAACCCATAATTTCGTTATAATTTCACCTGTGCCAGTATTTGGCCTTTTTAAGAATAAGCAAACGAGTTTTCCTCACATAACCCAAAAAATGAATTATAATGAAAAGAAGAAATTTCACTAAAAACACTTCGGCCATATTAGCCGGCAGTATGATTATGGGTCCGGCGGTCATAAACGCCAATTCATCAAAAAGCATCTCCCCTAACGAAAAACTGCAAATCGGTGTCATTGGCTGCAACGGCATGGGCTGGTCAAATACCGTTTCCATGCTCAAAATGCAGGATGTAGATCTTATCGCCATTTGCGATGTGGATAGCAATGTCGTGAAAAGACGAATGGAAGATTACAAGCAACAACGGACTAACACGCCTAAAACCTACACAGACTATCGTGAATTGCTGAACAATAACGACATCGATGCGGTGATAATAGGCACACCCGACCACTGGCACTGCAAGATGATGGTTGATGCCGTTGAGGCAGGCAAGCATGTATATGTTGAAAAACCGGTTGCCAATACCATTGAAGAGTGCAATTTGATGGTGGCGGCAACAAAGAAAACCGGTAAAATTGTGCAGGCAGGGCAATGGCAACGCAGTGGCCCTCACTATAAGGCAGCGATTGAAATTGTGCGTTCTGGCGTACTGGGAAATATAAGGCTTGTGAAAGTATGGGCGTATCAGGGATGGATGAAACCTGTACCTGTTCTGCCAGACGGTAAAGCGCCTGACGGGGTGGATTACGATTTCTGGCTGGGACCTGCTCCAAAGCGCCCTTTCAATGCTAACCGCTATCACTTTAATTTTCGCTGGTTCTGGGATTACGCTGGTGGTTTGATGACCGACTGGGGAGTACATGAAATAGATATTGCTCTTTATGCCATGGATGCCAAAGCGCCGGTTTCAGTCATGGCGACAGGTGGAAAACTCGCCTATCCCGATGATGCCTCCGAAACACCAGACACCCTTCAGGCCATATTTCAATACGATGGCTTTAATATGCTTTGGGAGCATGCCACCGGAATTGATGGTGGTCCGTACGGCCGGCGCGAAGGTATCGCATTTATTGGAAATAATGGTACCCTGATCGTTGACAGGGGAGGATACGAAGTGGTTGTGGAGCGGGAGGCCCAAGGCTGGGGTAACTGGGGTGATAATAAAATGGAACCGATCGAGACCTTTAAAGTAGAAGGCGGCCCAAGTCATCTGGACCTTCATATGCAGAATTTTGTGGACGCGATCAGAGCCAATGACGATTCAATGTTGAATACCCATATTGCATCCGGCAGTGTGGCTGCGATCAATGCCCAAATGGGCAATATTGCCTACAGAACCGGACGCAAGGTTTTCTGGGATAGCTCAAAAGGTCTTTTTAAAAATGATGACGAAGCCAATGCGATGATCAAGGCTGGATATCAGAACGGCTGGAAACTGCCAAAAATATAATTGCCGTCAGAAAATCAAAACCATTTCAAAGATCACTGATTTTCCAAAGGCCCAGACTTTTATCTGCGTAGCTTCCTCCGCCTTCTGTGCACTTTTCATTAATCAATTGTAACGGTCGGGGAAATGAAAAGGGAGGTTTTTCCAGATTGATGATCCGCCAGTCACCGGTTACGATATCATTATTGACATCGCATAAAGGGAATGTGGTCGTGAGCAGATAAGTGATTTGTGATCGTCTGATATTTTGTATGGCTTGCGTGATGTCGTCGTTTGAAAGGTGCACCAGGCAATCCCTGCAAAACAAAATGTCCGCCTTGGGCAAGTGGTCTCTGATCAAATCAATTTTAACAAACCGCCTGCTTTCGTTTCCATTTACGCGCGTATTGTTATCAATGATTTCAGGCAGAATGTCCCCGCCGATGTATTGCTCCAGTCCGATTTGCATTTTTCCGAACCAGTGAAAATCCCCGCAAGGCACATCCAAAAATGTTTTAATTCCCAAGGTTCTGACCAGTTCGGGTATGCGTCTGCTAATCTCAATTGTTTGCGAATCATCAGAACCCTGTCCTGAAACGGAATCGCTGCCGGCCCAATGGTTGCTTTTGAAAATCTCTCTGAACGTATCTTCTGGTGATAGTTCGAGCCCCGTCTGATGCATTTTTTTGAAGCGGTTTGTATCGAATGTTAGCTTGGCTCTTTTCATTACATTTTTTAGTATAAAAGTATCATAAAATTACAAAAATTGGGGTTTGCTTTCGATATACTTTCTTTTTCAAATCCTATATTTACCATCCTCTACTAATTGGTGATTCTAAATTTATTAAAGATGAAAAACATTTTGATTTTACTGATCCTGACTTTCACTTTTTCAGGATATGCCTATGCACAGAAAAAGAATAAGGCTGCTTCGGCGCAGGATGATGCAGCCTCTAAATTAAATCCGGAGGTGGTGTCTGGCTTGAAATTAAGGAGCATCGGCCCGGCATTTACATCTGGCAGGATAGGTGATTTTGCCGTTCGCGAAGATAAACCGGGTGAATATTATGTGGCTGTGGCTTCCGGGGGTGTTTGGAAGACACAAAATTCCGGCACGACCTGGCAGCCTGTCTTTGATAGTCAGGGATCCTATTCGATTGGCTGCGTGGCCCTTGATCCTAATAACCACCATGTTGTCTGGGTGGGTACCGGCGAAAATAACAACCAACGAAGTGTTGCCTATGGAGATGGCGTGTACAAATCGATGGATGGCGGGCAAAACTGGGAAAATGTGGGGCTGAAGCAATCCGAACATATTGGCAAAATTATCATTGATCCAAACAACTCTGAAATAGTTTATGTCGCAGCCTATGGCCCGCTTTGGTCTGCCGGTGGCGACCGTGGCGTTTATAAAACAATTGATGGAGGCAAGACGTGGAACGCGGTTTTGCAGATCAGTGAACACACGGGTGTTTCTGATATCGTGATGGATCCCCGGGACTCAAAAACACTTTATGCCGCAGCCCATCAGCGGCGAAGGCATGTTTTTACCTACATCAGCGGAGGCCCTGAATCGGCAATTTACAAGTCAACTGACGGCGGAGCGACATGGACAAAGAAAACCAAAGGCTTGCCAACCGATACCGATCTCGGACGGATTGGCCTGGCTATCTCGCCTGTTAACCCGGATTATGTATTCGCCATTGTGGAGGCAGGAGATGATAAGGGAGGTTTTTTCAGGTCTGTCAACAGAGGCGAAACATGGGAAAAGCTTTCTGACTACACGACAAGCGGGAATTACTACGTGGAGATTTTCTGCGATCCTGTCAATATCAATCGCATCTATTCGATGGATACATGGTTTCATGTTTCGGATGATGGAGGTAAAACATTTAAAAAGCTCAATGAAAAGTGGAAACATGTTGATAACCATGCGTTTTGGGTAGATCCCAAAAACACGGATTATTACCTCGCCGGATGCGATGGCGGTATTTATGAGAGCTTCGATGCCGGGGATAACTGGCATTTCAAATCCAATTTGCCCGTGACGCAGTTTTACAAGGTTTCGACTGATAATGAAGAACCGTTTTACAATGTCTATGGTGGTACCCAGGATAATTATTCCATGGGAGGGCCCTCCCGTACAATCAATTCAAGTGGCATTGTGAATTCCGATTGGTACGTTACGTTGGGCGGCGATGGCTTCGAGACTCAGGTCGATCCCACTGACCCGGATATCGTTTATTCCCAGTATCAGTATGGCAACTTGTTTCGCTATGATAAGAAAAGTGGTGAACTGATTGAGATCAAACCAGTCGAGCGAAAAGAGGATGAGCCATACCGCTGGAACTGGGATGCACCCCTGCTGATTAGTCCGCATTCCAATACACGGCTCTATTTCGCAGCGCAAAGGCTCTTTCGTAGTGATGACCGCGGCAACTCATGGCAGGTGATCAGTCCGGACCTGACCCGTCAGATCGACAGGAATACCTTGCCCGTTATGGGAAAAATATGGAGTGTGGATGCCGTTGCCAGACACGAATCTACAACGATCTATGGGAATATTGTAGCATTGTCTGAATCGCCGGCCAAAGAGGATCTTCTCTATATCGGCACGGATGACGGCTTGGTGCAGGTTACAGAAGACGGCGGTAAGAACTGGAGAAAACAGGATAAATTTGCAGGGGTTCCGGATGTCACTTATGTGAATATGCTGCTCGCATCTCAGCATGATGAACAGGTGGTGTATGCCGCATTCAATAATCATAAAAATGGAGATTTTAAACCATACTTACTAAAGAGCATGGACAAAGGCAGAAACTGGGTATCAATTTCAGTAAATTTGCCGGAGCGCGGTTCGGTTTATTCCATTGCAGAAGACCATATCAATCCGAAACTGCTTTTTGCCGGAACTGAGTTTGGGGTGTTTTTTACTGTGGATGGCGGAGCAAAATGGACGCAACTCAAAAGTGGCATTCCAACCATTTCAATTCGTGATATCGAAATCCAAAAGCGCGAAAGTGATTTGGTTTTAGCGTCATTTGGCAGGGGTTTTTACATTCTTGATGACTATTCTGCCCTGAGAACCGTAAGCGAGGAAATGCTGGAGAAGGAAGCAGAAATTTTTCCGGTGAAAGATAGCTGGATGTTTATTGAAAGAACACCACTTGGCCTGCGGGGAAAGTCATTCATGGGTGAATCCTATTTTTCTGCCGAAAACCCTCCTGTTGGGGCGGTATTCACATATTACCTGAAGGATGATATCAAAACGCTCAAAAAGCAAAGAAGGGAACAGGAGAAGGCCCTTGAGGATAAAGGTCAGCGGATCCCTTACCCATCGAAAGATGCATTGCGAAAAGAAGATAATGAGCAAAAGCCATATTTGCTTTTTACAATTAAGGATATGCAAGGGACTGTAATTAATCGACTGAAACAGGATCCTGCAAAAGGCATAAATCGGGTGGTATGGGATTTTCGGTATCCTTCCGTCAGTCCGTCAGTAACAAAGAAGCAGGAGGCCAGTATTTTTGGATCTGAAGACCAGGGACCACTCGCCCTTCCGGGAAAACATACCGTTTCCATGGCCAGGGTAGTAGATGGGGAAATTACAGAACTCGCCGGCCCGCGTGAATTTGAATGTAAATCACTAAATCTAAATAAACTTGCCGCGGCCGATAAAGCTGCCGTGCTGGCCTTTCAAAACGAGGTTTCACAACTGCGCAGGGTAGTGCTCGGGACCAATAAATATCTAAGTGAAATCAGTGGCAAACTTAGCCTGATGTTGGTGGCAGTTAAGGATGCGCCGGCTGTTCATGTCGGGCTGCTTTCGGATATCAGGAAACTAGAGATGGACATCTTGGAAATAAGAAGGAGTCTGACAGGAGATGCCAGCATGGCTAAAAGATCATTCCCGACAGATCCTTCGGTAGTCGGGAGGATAGAAAGCATAGTATATGGTTTGTGGGAAACTACCTGCGCACCAACTGAAACCATGAAGCAATCATTGAAGGTCGCGGAAGAGCAGTTTGCCCCGCTTTACCAAAGCATAAAGCGGCTGGGTGAACAAGAAATACCTGAACTTGAATCCAAAATGGAATCAGCAGGAGCTCCCTACACCCCCGGAAGGCTGCCGAAGTTAAAGGAGTGATTCGATTTTATTATTTGGCCATCGGACAAGACAATTCGTTTGTTTGATGGCCATTTATTTGACTTAGATTTGTCCTTTATATTTAAAGTCTAAAACCATAACTTTGCACCGCTAATGCACGTTGTGTGCATTATTTATATAATCAAAATAAATTTATTTTTATCATTAAAACCCTAATTTTCAGCAACATGAGAAAATTATTTTTGTCTTCATTACTTTTTGTCTTTTTAGTGAACTGTACAAACACAAAAAAAGCAGACGATAGTCAGTTAGCTATGCATGAAATTCCTGTCGTAACAGTTGAAAACCTGCTTGCACAGCCGGAAGCGTATGATGGAAAAGAGGTGAAAATTTCAGGGATGGTTACCCATGTATGCAAACATAGCGGCAAAAGGCTTCATCTAGCAGGTACTGATCAAAGTACAAAAATCAGAATTGAAGCCGGGTCTGTTGGCCAGTTTGAAAGGGAGCTTGAAGGCAGTGATATCATAGCCACCGGAATATTTAAAGGCGAGCTTGTCGATGATGGTTCAGCCGTTGAACACGGATGCAACCATGATACCGGTGAAGCAAGCCATACACTTAATGATCAGGAATCCGCCGGCTCATGCTGTAGCAATTCGGATGCTGGAGAACATGCACATAATGATGCGAAAGGTGGGGCCGGGGACGATTTAACCCAAACCAGGGGACAATCTGAAACAAAGATTTCAAAAGCTTACTCAGGCGTTTTTTGGGTAGAATGTACAGGCTTTGAAATTGAAAAGGAGCAGGCTGCAATTTAGCAACTTTATTTTTTTGTCTATTTCATGGGAATAAACTGGAGGAAACTCAACAATATCCTGCACAGAGATGTAGGATATTTCTTTTTTGGAATGACGGTGATTTATGCTGTTTCAGGTATCGCACTCAACCACATCAACGACTGGGATCCGAATTACAGTATTGAAACGCGGGATGTGCAGGCCGATCCGGAGGCACTTTTTGTTGGAATGTCAAGAGCGGAAGTGGAGGGTTTGGTACGAAAAATGAAAATTGAAAACCGAATAAAAAACCACTATTACCCACATGGCAACTCGCTAAAAATTTTTCTGGAGGGCGGATCACTCGCTATTAATATGGATACGGGGCAGGGTCTTTTGGAGACCATACGCCGAAGGCCGGTTTTCTATGAATTCAATTATCTGCATTACAACCACACCAAAGCGCTTTGGACCTGGTTTTCAGACCTGTTTGCGGCGGGTTTGATTATTCTTGCAATTACAGGATTGTTTGTTCTTAAAGGAAAAAACGGATTAAAGCGGAGAGGTATCTGGTTTGCACTTGCAGGTTTGCTGATACCACTGGGTTTTTTGCTTGTTTATTTATAGGATTTCTCCTGGTGTGTGTGCCCGTTGTTACTCAGAAAGAACAGCAAGAGCTATCAGCACTGCAGCCCAAATCCAGCCCTTGTTCTTCTTTTTATCTTTGTCTTTCTTTGTCTTTTTTGTCGCGGGGTTCCTGTAGTTGGTCTCAGGCGGATTATCAGGGACGGTGTAAGCCTTGAAATCATTCCTTGTACTGACATCCTCTTTGGGGGCTTCGTATTCATTGAAGGCAGGAATTTTTGGCTCAATGTTTAATTCGGTCGGTTCAGCCACTTCAACTACCTCAGGGAGCAATTCATTTTTGTTCATGGCTTCGAAGTCAATGGAGGCATAAGACCTTAATTCATGCGCGCTTAGTATATCATCTTCATCCAGATTGTACGGGGCGGATATGGCATAACCGGACTCATTATGGATTGTTAAAGCGTTTGGTTGCATCGCATATACATACTCTTCTAAAAAAATCATAAACCGACTTATTTTAGTGCTGATTATATTTTGAGGGTGCTCATTTGCAAATGCAAGGACATCTTCCCGGTTTACCGGACAAGTCAGATAAGCGAACATCTCTGCAAATTCCTCACTGGCTGAATAATAACCCTGAATCTCTCCACTCGCATAACGGGAAACATAACCCTGTTCCAATGCGCTGTAAGCGCGCTTGCTCTTGTCGTAAGGAGTGGCTTGCCGGGTGGTATGAAGAAAAAATTTCATATCCTCCACGGCCCCTCCAACTCCGGCTGCACCCTCAAGCATGTGACCAACCTGATGGGCAAGAGCTGATTTAATGCTATTTGTGAAAGACATGCCCTGCTTGATTTTGCTTACTTCCACAACAATTTGTCTCCCAATATTCAATCCAAATTCCGACTTGTTACGGATCATTAGCGGATATATGTCCACATCGAGATAACGGGAAACAAACTGAGGCGGGTATACGTCGAGTTGGGCTTTTAATAATGATGCGATTTGCTGTTTTTCGCCTTCACCTAAAAAGGTATCCGTTGTCACATCCTGCAGTTCGTCTGAAGGCAGGTTATTGAAGAAAATGTTGATATTTTGTTCGGGATATTTGATGGTGAAAACATCCGGCTCAACCCGAATCAGATTTTTTTCTCCGATCCCGGCCAGAGAAAGAGTGGAAGTAATCATTAAGAAAAAAACCAGCATATGCTTTGTCATGGTGATGCGGTTTTTCCTGAATCCGGTTTGCTATCTTATCTTCTCTTCCTAATCACCTAACCATTTTTTCAGGAATAATGAAGTAATATACGAAACAAAATCTATGCCTTAAATAAGATATGGAAGAAATATTTAGAAATATTTCCAGTCGCATTTAGCGCCACTTACGGTAATTATTACAATATCAATGGAATGGTCACCAGACCCGCTTGTCTAATGCTTTCTCACCATTCTGAGCATCTTGATGTTTATTACAAGAAATCTGAAAAATTGCCAAATCAGGTTGGTCCGCATGCTTTTGGTAAATCTTGTTGGCACCGGCGGATAATAGGTCTGCTCGTATGGTTTTCTATGTGTCATTTCTTTAAATTTATTCGGGGATTACTTTCCAGAAAGGATTTGCTTTTGCTTTGTAAATAAACGCATGGTGTAACAAGTGTTTAATCCAATGACCTGCCAGGCCAATTTCTCCGGAGGTATAGTTCAGATCCCGGCCCGTTTCCGGGAATTGCTGGAAGTCTGGGATGATTGGGTACATAGTCAGTGAAACTGCCGTTCCTTTGAATACACTCGCACCTGCACTTGCTATACATGCAGCACCCATTTTAGCCATTGAAGCTTTCCTCCTGGGGCCACTTTCTTTGCCTTTGATCATATCAGCAATGTTGTAGGCAACAATCCTGGCCATCACGCCAGAGGGCATTCCCGTCCGTGGCGGGGTTGGGAATATTGGTGTGCCGTTGATGTTTTTTCGAGGCTGACTGATCGGATGTGGTGGCGCAAAGGCTATTCCGACAGCAAAGATATTCTTGTAAGTCGGGTTTTGATAAGTGGAGGGCCAGTCTTCAGCAGCCCAGTCTTCATAGTTTTTCGGGGAATAATCAGCATCTACAAGCATAAAACCATTTGCTGCAAATAATACGTTGGTTATATCTTTGCCTGTTTTATCATAGGCCTTGAGTCCGACACCGGAAAAAGGAGGTAAAAGCATTGCAAAGTCAAAATCCTCGGTGCCATGATCGCCATTCAATTGTTCATATCCAACCTGGCTTTTTGCTACTTCATTCACATGTGCCTGTGTGATCCACCTGATACCTCTTTCGGTAAAAAGTGATTCTGTGAAAACCCGGCTGTGTGTTACGTATCCGCCTCGTCTGATGTGCATACCTCCAACGCCAAAGTCGCCCAGCTCCTGCTCGTTTGAAATCCAGGTGAGTGTTGCTTTGTCGCGAACACCTCTTTTGCGCAATTCAAATTCCAGGTTGAACAGGTATTCGAAAGCAGCACCCTGACATGTGCAGGTGCCATGCCCTGTGCCAATAAGAAAACTTTTCTTTTCTCCCTTTTTCATGCGTTCAACGGCTTCATCCAGCCGCTCGGAGGTTTCTGTGGCGTGGCTATAGGTACAGACAGAAAGGCTGTTTTTATCAGGCCCCAGTCCATTAGTCGCTTCAAAATTCAATTTCGGACCCGTTGCGTTTATCAAATAATCATATGTAATGATTTCCGTCTCACCATTTTTTTGCGAACTGGTATGGGAAACTGTTACAAAAGGTTCATTGATTTTTTTATTGCCTTCAGGGTGAATGCTCGTTGCTTTGGCTTGGATATATGTGATGCCCTTTTTCTTGTAAACAGGTCCCAGATCAAAGGTTACCTGATGCTGGTTCATTAATCCAATGCCAACCCAGATGTTGGATGGTATCCAATTCCACTTACTGTTTGGCGTAACCACGATTACTTCATGCTGGTACCCAACAAGGCTTTTCGCGTACAAAGCGGCAGTATGACCTGAAATGCCTCCGCCTAAGATTAGTAGTTTTGCCATGCTGTTATTTGAAAAGAGAACAATTTTTTAAGAAAGCAACTCATAGAAGCTGCGGATTTTATTCACTTACCGACATTCGCTTCAAGTTGAATTCGTGATTTAAGTTATGCACAAATAATAGTATTATAAGTGTTTAACATCACACAGAGAAAAGGAGTTTCTCAACGAAAAAAATAATTATTGTTTAAGCATTGAAATCATTGAGCAGGCAATTCGTCAAAAACAAAAGCGGATTCTGGTTTCCCAAAATCCGCTTTTATATAAAACTTAAGATTTAGAGTCTGACTAACCCAGTCTTGCCTCCAGTGCCTCGAGTTCTGTTTTTAATGCCTCAGGAAGTTTGTTGCCAAACTTTTCATAGTATTCCCTGACGCCTTCCGCTTCTACTTTCCATTTTTCAGGATCTACAGAAAGCAATTCACCCATGCTCTTCTTAACATCTTCTATGCCAGAGATATCGATGTCTTCGGCTTTTGGCAGGTAGCCAATCGCAGTTTTCACTCCCTCGGCCTTATTTTCCAGCCTGTTAAATATCCACTTGAGTACACGGATGTTATCTCCAAATCCGGGCCACAGCCACTTACCATCTTCGTCTTTTCTAAACCAGTTCACATAAAATACGCCTGGTAATTTGCTCGCGTCCTGACTGTTTTTTTCCATGTCGATCCAGTGCTGGAAGTAGTCACCCATATGATATCCGCAGAATGGCAGCATGGCAAACGGGTCTCTTCTTACCGTACCGGCTTTGAGGCCGATGGCAGCGGCCGTTACTTCTGACCCGACAATAGAGCCAATGAATACACCATGTGGCCAGCTAAATGCCTGGTGAACCAGGGGAACTGTAGATGGACGTCTTCCGCCAAAAATGAACGCTTCAATCGGTACGCCGGCAGGATCTTCCCATTTTGCATCAATTGCAGGGCACTGACTTGCCGGAGCGGTAAATCTTGCATTAGGATGGGCGACAGGTGCGCCGTCTGGAGTTTCGCGCTTATTATTTTTCCAGTCGATGGTACCGGCCGGCATATCATGTCCTATGTCTTCCCACCAGATGTCACCATCAGGAGTAAGCCCTGTATTTGTAAACATTGTGTTCTTTTCGCAAGAAATCATCGCATTTGGATTGGTCGCCATGGAAGTCATGGGCGCAACGCCAAAGAATCCGGCTTCAGGATTGATGGCATACAAGCGGCCATCTTTTCCAAATTTCATCCATGCGATATCGTCACCAACACATTCTACTTTCCATCCCGGGATTGTAGGCACCAACATAGCCAGGTTGGTTTTACCACAAGCGCTTGGGAATGCTGCTGCGAAGTATTTCTTAACACCTTCAGGGTTTGTAATACCCAAAATCAGCATATGTTCAGCAAGCCAGCCGCCTTCCTTTGCCATTGTGGAGGCGATACGCAAGGCAAAACATTTTTTGCCTAATAAGGCATTTCCACCATAGCCTGATCCGTATGACCAGATCTCTTTTGTTGCAGGAAAATGAGATATATATTTTTCCTCAATAGGTGCACATGGCCATTTTACATCTTTTTCGCCCGGCTGCAGCGGCTTGCCCACCGAGTGGATGCATGGAACAAATTCGCCATCACCCAACACATCGAGTACAGCCTGCCCCATGCGGGTCATGATTCTCATGTTAACTACAACATATGGCGAATCGGTAAGCTGAATGCCGATCTCGGCAATATCTGAACCAAGAGGCCCCATGCTGAAAGGAATCACGTACATGGTGCGGCCTTTCATACAACCGTCGTATTTTTTCAGAAGGATGTCCTTCATTTCAGCGGGCGCCTTCCAATGGTTGGTAGGACCAGCGTCTTCTTCGTTTTCGGAGCAGATAAATGTTCTGTCTTCTACCCTTGCCACATCGCTCGGATCTGACTGAAAATAATAGCTGTTTGGTCTTTTTTTATCATTGAGCTTAATAGCCATTCCTGAAGCTACCATCTCGTCCAAGAGACGCTGGTTTTCTTCTTCTGAACCATCTACCCAGTAAACACTATCAGGTTTCATAACCCCTGCCCATTGTTCTACCCAACTTTTTAATTTTTGATTACTCATATTTAGCTAGTTATTATGTGAATAAAATCGACTTATTGAAATCTTTAAAATCGAGGCACGAAATTACCCAAGACTGCAGAATTGAAAAATGACATTAATCATAAATCCGATTTAAATTATTAAAAAATTTGCAATGTCCAGAGGACAATTTTTTAACAGATCGCATATTTATTGTGAAATATTGATATAAATAGTTATAAAATGATCTTAGTATTAGCCCTTTAATACATATTTAGTGCTATTGAAAAAGCCGAATTATATAATGTTGTATTCGTATTAAGAAATTATTATTTTTTGCGGTTTAGTATTCAAACAGGGAAATACATAAGAGGAGAAATTCCACAGAAATACTTCTACTAATCGGCCGGGAAAGTTGGGAATCCTGTTTGCCATCAGACAAGCAACGGTCTATTTATCATCGCGCTGCCCAACAGGTATAAAGGGAATCTTTAGAATTTCCTGGAGTTTATCACCCTCCGGTGATTGGCAATTTGCTTTTACAAACCTTTTGCGGCGGGTTATTCATTACAAAAGTCAATGTGTTACGGCTGGTTATTTGATTGATTTTTCATCAATCTAAATACAGGGTTAAATCTCTTTGGGCAATTTGCCCATCAATCCAAGCGCCCACTTGATGCATTTGTGTGCCAGGTCAACATCTTTGCCAAACATCATCGGGCAGCCTCCGGGAATCAAACGAATGCCGTTTTCACGGCAATATCTTTCTGCCTCTGCTGAGTAGCTGCCATTATCAATCGATTTGTGAATCCATACGTAGCCAATACCGAGCTTTGAGCATTCTTTTACGATTGCTAAAGATGCTTCGGGTTTCGTCCCGATTACCACACCATCTGGTTTTTGCGGCAGATCACCAAGTGATGCATAGCAAGGGTCGCCTTCTGCACTGGCAGCATTTGGATTGATGGCATAAACCCTGGTTCCTTCGCGCTTTAATTTTTGGTAAATATAATTTGCCGGATTTTTTTTCGTTGATGACACCCCGGTCACAGCAATGATTTCGAGATTCATAAACTGTTCGGCGGCTTCTTTCAGTGATGACATAACATAGATTATTTTGAATTTTAGCTATATATAATTCAAACAAGCTGAGGCATAATATAATTCTGGTTTAGGAAATTAAATCTGTTTCAGAGCCATATATAAATATAAAAATCGCCTCAGCCGGCAATTACATAATTCTTTTTAGTAGTTTGATATGCTCTTGTAAATGAAAAATCCTTACACTCCACGAAAACGGCAATACTTACAGACCAAGCACCCTGTCGATCTCATGGAGTTTTTCGTACCAGTCGAAGGAAAAAGTATTGTCATTGTCTGACAAATAGCGAATCAGGTTTCGTGATTTTTCCAGCACATTTCCAGCACTCACCGGATCCCCGTTTTCTATGTAGATCATGCCTTCTTCAAAGAGCAACTCCGCCATCATTTTTATACGTTCATTATCATATGCTTTTTCTTTTTGCAGGAAATCCAGTATTTCGTTTTCTGACATGGATTTGATGACGGCAGGTTCAATTTCAAAGAAGTCACGATAAGCATTATCCGTGGCGGCCAGGGCCTCTTCAGGTTTTCCTTCTAACTTAAGACCGGTGATTGCCGCAATTAATCGGGCGAATTCTTCTACAAGTTTCATGATATAATCTCTGGAAAACATTTTATAAGTATCGTTTGGTTTCTTCAGCCAGTAATATTCCAATAAGGATGTTTTCTGATACATCATGCCCATTTTCATGAAGTTTGTCAGAAAGCTCCTTTTTCTTATCCTCCGGTTTTTTGTCGGCATGTATGATGTTCATCAATTCCTTATACTGGGAGATTTTTAATTCATCTTCAAGCGATTTTATGATAACATTTCTGAAAGGCGCTGCATCTTTGGCTTCCATTTCGTTTGGCAAACCGAGGTATTTCAACTCTGCAATGGCCATTTGAATAATTTCCCGACCTTGCTTTTTGCAGGTATCCATCATATTTTTCGATCCTTTGGCTTCGCGCAGTGCCCAGCTGCTTTGATCGTATTTAATTTTTTCCAACTGTACAATTTTTTGATTGTGCGCCCCAAAAATGCGCTCAAGGATTATAATTGTACCAGTTTTCCATGCTTCGAGATCAAAATCTCCCGAGTCAAGTTTTGATACCTGGGTTTCAAGCAATTCAATTTCTTTTTCCTTCATTTCAGGGTCATTAAAGTTTTATAGGCACTCAGTTTACATTTTCAATTACGAGTCATGCGTCCATGCTACCTTTTCATTTCCGGTTTATTGCCGTAAGTGAGATAGCGCCACAGCCACTCTACCGGTCCGTATTTATATTTTCCCAGCCATAGCCAACTGAATATCAGTATCCCGGTCCAAATCAGAAAAACTACCATCAGTTGCTCCCACCTCTCCAACTTACCAAACATGCCAAGTCCGGTCCCATAGAATATAAACGTGCAAATCAGAGTTGTGAATAAATAATTTGTGAAAGCCATTTTGCCGGCCATGGCTAAAACGCGCAATTTGAAATATTGAACAGCGATCATTATAAGTGCTGTGTATCCCACAGCAACAAGCAGGCTGCCGTGGTAGTTCCATAGAGACCCGAAAAACATGGAGTATTCCACAGACCAACCGGCATCAAAATTTTTATTTACACCGATAATAATCAGTAGAAAGCCGGGAACGAAAACAGCCAGAGCGATTAAAAGATAATTTTTTAAAGATAGCACCGAAGAAAGAAAACCAAACTTGTAAAGGCTCATTCCAATCATCATCGTACCAAGTATGCGCCAGCCAAGATATATCAGAAAGATAAATGTCTCCATCTTAAAGGTTT
>CAYZWN010000045.1:0-26284 GCA_964482185.1 uncultured Roseivirgaceae bacterium | reverse complement strand
CTGAGGTTTGAAATATCAAAACCCCTTTCATTCTCTGTTCCCTCGATTATTGGCAACTTATAAACGTTACCATCGACATGTAATTCTGCAAATTCTGACATATTAAAAAAACTTTAAAGTTTATGATTTGATTTAATTATTACCCAAAATCAGGGGAAGTCCATCACTTCCGCTTCCTATCACAACCACCTTAGAATTTGGTGATTTGGCAAGATCAAGCGTAGCTTCGATCCCCCTTTGCCTCAGAATTTGACTCGTCAAACTCGAATGAATGATCTGATTAAACGCTGCTATACCTTCTGCTTCAATTCTTTTGCGCTCAGCTTCACTCTGTTCACGCTGCAGACGAAATTGGTACGCCAGTGCTTCCTGCTCCTGTTGCAACTTTGATTCTATGGCATTTTTAATCTGATCCGGGAGATTTATTGACCGAATGAGCAATGCCTGCATCTTTATATTGTTATTTTCGCTTTTAAGAATCTCCTCATTTTCCTTTACTATAGCATCCTCAACTTCAGCTCTTTTCGTTGAGTAAATCTCTTCCGCTGTAAAGCGCCCCATAACCCTTCGTACGGTAGATCTGACTTCGGGCTTCACCAGCAGTTCAACATAGTTTTCTCCAAAATACTCATGAAGATATGCCACCCTTTGATAAATTGGAAAAAACCGGACCGAAACATCCACTGCGATTGAAAGGCCACTTTTGTCCAGGACATCCATTTTTTCATTAATGATGTTTTCACGTACATTGTAGACGAAAATCTGATTCCACGGGGCTTTGATATGGAAACCGGGCAGTAAACTGGTTTCTAAATCCGTTCCTCCCTGAAATCTTCTGTAAACGACCCCTCTTTCTCCGGATTTAAGTGTGATAAAAATTTCCGATGACAAGTAAAGCACCACAATAAGTGCAAGTACTCCTGTGATGATAAATGGTAAAAATTTTCTGTTATCCATGATTTTTTTTGTTTAAAACCCTAAAAAAGACGAATAGTTGCACTAATACAACCATTTATTAAAATATTCAGTCCAGCTCTTTTGTTCGTTCTTTCATTACAATCAGCATAAACTGTTGTTCTTGTATCATGCCTTAAAGATGTCTATTGATGTTTATCTTTTTAGCCAAATAATATTTTGATTTACAAGAAAATTCAGCATAATATCTTTTGTTGTATTTGTCTGAATAATCGAAAAACCATTGGTATTAATTCAAATAAAAGTGTTTTAACCAGGCTGATCCTGTTCCTTATCAAGCACTAATTAATTGTATTCATATTTTGATGGCACTACAAATCCATTAAATCACTCAATAGATACTTTGTTTGAGATCGATCCTTATGATGTCTCTTACATATCAGATGCCTTTTTTGACATTCAAATCAGAAGATTAAGATTGACATTGTATCCTCGAAAATCCTCAAAAATGCTTTATTTCTGAGATTATAAAATTATAGCTTTAAAATGACTTTTTATTTAGATTAAACCGAAATTATTAATAAAAAAGCTATGCGATACATTTTTTTTCCGGAATCTCATAGATAATCGTTTTCCAGGGCTTAACCGGGGTTAAGTTGAAATTAAGAACTTTTGGGGTAAAGTCGGTAATCAGGGTTATCGGTATGATATTTCTTATTTTACAACAGCATCCACATCTTTGACTTTGCTTACAAGCGCAGCAGCTATTAGAAATGATACACCACTTACCACAATCGCCCAAACTGCATTGCCGCCATAGAAATACTTGACCATCGGACCGCCGATCAATGCGTTGACAATCTGAGGAAGCACAATAAAAAAGTTGAAAATACCCATGTAAACGCCCATTTTTTTCGAAGGAATGGCGCCGGCAAGAATGGCATAAGGCATGGCAAGTATGCTCGCCCACGCTATGCCGACACACATCATCGATCCGATAAGCCAGAATTCATTTGGGGCAAAATAAATACTTAGAAGCCCGATAGCACCGATAATTAAAGAAAGGGTATGTGTCTTTTTCCTTCCGATTTTCATAGCGATACCCGGCAGGAAGAATGCGAAAATTGCTGAAACAGCATTATAAACACCAAAAATCACACCTACCCAGTCACCTGCATCCTGATACATTTTCGAACTTGTATCGGTGATTGGTAAACCGTATATGTGATGGGCAACAGCCGGGGTAGTAAAAACCCACATTCCAAATAAGCCAAACCAACTGAAAAACTGAACATAGGCAAGTTGCCGCATTGTCAGCGGCATCTTTTTGAAATCAGTAAATATATCGAGCAGGCCTTTGCTTTCTTCTTCGTCGATATGGTCAACATCCTCATCATCGTATTTTTCCAGTTCTTCCGGACTGTACTCCTTGGTTGTGGTTACAGTGATAAGGATTGTCACAATCAGTATTCCTGCGCCAAACAAAAATGATATCAATAAATTCAGGGGCACTTTTCCCGGATCGGCCTGGTTGCTGATGTTAAACCAGTTTGCCAGTACATATGGCAGCCAGGAACCGATAACGGCGCCAAAGCCGATCAACACAGTCTGGATTGAAAAACCAAGCGTACGCTGTTCAGAATTTAGTTTGTCCGCGACAAGCGCCCTGAACGGCTCCATGGCAATGTTGAAACTTGCATCCATAATCATCAGGAATCCGGCGCCTACCCATAGCGCAGGTAAAAAAGCGACAAATAAATCTGCCCGCGGCATGAGTATAAGTCCAACGCTGGCGAGTAAGGCACCTGTGAGGAAGTAGGGCCTTCTCCGGCCAAGTTTAGTCCAGGTTTTGTCGGAATAGTGGCCGATTATAGGCTGAACTATCAGGCCGGTCATAGGGGCCACAAGCCAAAACCATGACAGCTCATGTATATCTGCACCAAAAATCATGAGTATGCGGCTGGCCTGGGCATTTTGCAATGCAAAACCCATCTGAATTCCAAGAAAGCCGAAGCTCATATTCCAAATTTGCCAAAAAGAGAGTCGAGGTTTTATAGCCATAATCCGGGTGTTATAAAGTGATTTTTTTGTGCGCTAATATATAAAAAAAGAATTGGCTTATGTCGTATTGAATGTATCAGTTTGCATGAAAAAATAATACCTGGTATGCATCCAGGGTCAGGGATATATGTCCGGAATCCGATATATTGAGGGGTACAATTTCTCCGGAAAGCAAATCCTGACTACGATTCCATTTTGCTGTTAAAAATTCCTGCCTGATTTTTATTCTTAAATCAGTGGGTTTTTCTGAAAAATTGAAAGCGCACAATACCAGGGCTCCTTCGAGTGATTTAATGAATGTGTAGGCCATTGAATTTTGATATCCATCATCAGACGCGAGGTTATAAAGGTGCAGATCTTCGAATTTACCTTCTCTGATTGCCGGGTTGTTTTGGCAGAGGTTAAGTAGCCTGGCATACTGATCTCTCAACTTTTTTTGATCTACATCAAGCGATCCCCCATCGAATTTTCCGCCATTCATCCATTTTTGGTGTTCGGGCACACCCCAGTAATCAAAAATTGTTGTGCGTCCGTCGTCTCCCTGAAAGCCTTCCTCGCCCAGGCCCGGCTCACCGACTTCCTGGCCAAAGTAAATCATCATGGGGCCATTGGAAATGGTAGCAGAAAGTGCCACGGCCGGCCATCCTTTCCGGGCATTGCCGGCAAAAAACCTCGAAGCAAGTCGCTGCTCATCATGATTTTCCATAAACCGCAGCATGTTTAGGGCGATATTTTTTGTTTCGAAATCCTGGATAATGCTCGAAATATGGTTTGTGCCTCCACGGCCTTCGATCACATTTCTCAGCGTATCGTATAATTCAACCTTATCGTAGAGGTAGTCAAATTTCCCATCGAAAATATAATTTTCGTATTCTGAGGGATTATATATTTCTGCAATGAAAACAATCTCATCGTTTACCTCTTTGACCTGAGGGATGGCCCAATTCCAGAACTCCACCGGTACCATTTCTGCCATATCACATCTGAAGCCATCCACACCTATTTCAGTCCAGTAAATCAGGATGTCCTTCATCTTGATCCATGTATCCGGAATCGGATCGAAATGCTTTTCCCTGCCATTTAAATAATCAATGCCGTAGTTCAGCTTCACGGTCTCAAACCAATCGTGCTGAGTAGGGTTGGGTTCAAATTTATCATTACCGGTTGCTTTGGCCGGTATTTCGTCAAATTTCCCATCCTTTGTTATGAAAGCATATCCGGGAATGGGGTCATAATCAGCAGGCACCTGAAAAGCGCTTCCCGGGATATAATAGAAATTATTTTGAGGAGAAAATGCCAACGTTTTGTCGTCATCCATGCCCAGGTCTTTAATGCCTTCCGGTTTTGCGTCTGAGGTATATTTTCTGGCAACGTGATTAGGCACAAAGTCAATGATCACTTTGAGGTCATTGTCGTGGGTTCTTTGGATTAGAGATTTAAATTCGTCCATTCGTTGCGCTACATCGTCAGCCAAATCCGGGTTGACATCATAATAGTCCTTGATGGCATAGGGAGAACCCGCTCTGCCTTTTACCACATCTGCGTCATCGATTTCGATGCCATATTTTGAATAATCAGCAATTACGGCGTGTTCGATGATTCCGGTGTACCATATATGCGTTATGCCCAGACTATTGATAGCTTTTAGCGCTTCATTGGTAAAATCACTGAATTTGCCGACTCCGTTTTGCTCTTTGGTACCGTATTTTACATTTGTAGTTACCTTATTGCCAAAAAGCCGTGTCATTACCTGGTAAATGATCATCTTTTCGTTTTGTGGTCGATCCGTTGATTCCATGGTATTTATTTGTTTTCCATCATTGCAAGACCATAAAAGGGCCAACAGCAGTATAAATGCAGAAATTCTTTTCATGATGCCTGATATTTGCGCTAAACTTAACGTGTTGATTGCAATTTTGACATTAAAAAAGGGTACTGAAATTTCAATACCCTTTTATAAATAAAATAATTATTGATTAAGCATTTTGTCCTATGCAATTCAGATCTTCAAACCCCTCTTTCAATCTTTCAACGAAAGCAGTCTCGCCACTTCTGAGCCACACTCTTGGGTCGTAATACTTTTTATTTGGCTTATCTGGGCCTTCCGGATTTCCGATCTGACTTTGCAGGTAAGCGTCCTTCTCATCCATGTATTCTTTCACACCTTTGGTAAATGCCCATTGCATATCCGTATCGATGTTCATCTTAATGGCTCCATACTCTATTGCCTGAGTTATTTTGTCTTTTTCAGAACCAGAACCGCCGTGGAATACAAAATTCACCGGGTTTGGTCCGGTGCCATATTTTTTCTGAATGAAGGATTGAGAATTTTTGAGAATTTCCGGAGTAAGTACAACGTTGCCCGGCTTGTAAACACCGTGAACATTGCCAAATGCCGCTGCAATTGTGAAATTATCACTTACTTTTTTAAGCTCTTCGTAAGCAAAGGCAACCTCTTCAGGCTGGGTATAAAGCTTTGAACTGTCAACGTCGGTATTATCCACACCGTCTTCTTCTCCACCGGTTACGCCAAGTTCGATTTCGAGTGTCATGCCGATCTTGGCCATCCGCTCCAGATACCTTTTACTGATTTCAATGTTCTCCTCAATAGGCTCTTCAGAAAGGTCGATCATGTGCGAGCTGTAAAGTGGTTGTCCATGAACCTTGAAATATGCTTCGCCGGCATCGAGTAGACCGTCGATCCAGGGGAGTAATTTTTTTGCCGCGTGGTCTGTATGAAGTATCACAGGAACCCCATAAGCCTGCGCTATCTGATGCACATGCATGGCACCTGAAACACCTCCGACAATGGCGCATTTTTGCCCGTCATTGCTAAGGCTTTTACCTGCCATAAAAATGGCTCCACCGTTTGAAAACTGAATGATGACAGGCGAATTTACTGCTTTTGCTGTCTCAATAACCGCGTTTACGGTATGTGAACTGATCACATTCACTGCCGGCAGCGCGAAGTTATTTTCGTTGGCATATCTGAATAGTTGGCTTACTTCTTCACCAAATAAAACTCCGGATCTAAATTTTGAACTCATGATATATTATTGTTATAGTTAAACTTAGGATAAAATTATTCTGAATTTTTCGAGCCGCAAAGTTAACCATTTATCTGCTTGAAAACATGATAACCGTCATCAAATTATTTATCAATTCAACCGATCTTGAGGGCATAATTTTTTACTCCCATAAATATAAATTGTGATCTGTACCAGATGTTTGCAGCCAACAGGGAAGTTAACAAAGTAAAGATTTGAGCAATGGTGTAACCTGAATATATTTAGCATTATAAATCAAGGAATATGTCATCCCACCAGATAACCATTAAGGATATTGCAAAACAGCTTGGCGTCTCGCCTTCCACAATTTCTAGGGCCCTGCGTGATCATCCCGAAATCAGTCAGGAAAAGCGAAAAGAAATCAAGGCTCTGGCTGAGAAGTTAGGTTATCAGCCCAATTCCGTGGCAATGAGTTTAAGGCAAAAAAAAACATTTACAATCGGTGTAGTTGTTCCTGAGATTGTACACTATTTTTTTTCCTCGGTGATCAGTGGCATTGAAGAGATGGCCATAGAAAATGACTATCAGGTAATCCTTTGCCAGTCAAACGAAAAATACGCTCAGGAACTAACAAATCTTAAAACCTTGTCAAGCAGCAGGGTGGATGGTATACTCATTTCATTTTCAAAAGAAACGCATGATTTTAAGCATATTGATGAGCTGAGAAAAAAGGGAATTCCGGTAGTTTTTTACGACAGGGCTCCGGAATCAATGAAGGTGGATTGTGTGATTGTGGATGATTTTGGAGGGGCATATCAGGCGACAGAACACCTCATCGCTATGGGGTGTAAAAATATCGCTCATTTTACGGGGCCACAACATCTTAAAATTCATTCGGAGCGAAAGAGAGGCTATACTGAGGCGCATGCCGAAAAGGGATTAAATGCACGGGATGAATTGATTGTTGAAGCAGACAGCTTTAAATCGGCATACAGGGCGGTGCATAAACTGCATGAAAAAGGCGTGACCTTTGATGCAATATTCGCTGTAAATGATTTCACGGCAGTCGGTGCTATGAAAGCTGTTAAGTCGGTTGGATTAAGGGTGCCCGGGGATGTAGCTATTGTAGGCTTTGGCGACGATTCGACGCTTTCAGAAATGGTGGAGCCGAGACTAAGCAGCATTATGCAACCCGGCTATGACATGGGAAAGGCGGCAACTTCATTGCTGCTGGAGCGGATCAACAGCGGGGAAACCGAAAACCCGAATGTAATTGAACTAAAAACCCAACTCCGGATCAGAGAATCCTCAAAATTAAAATAGCCCGGCCAATACAAACAGCACTTCTCCCGGCTTGAGCCGTAAAGTTTTTTCAAATATCCAATTGCGGTCGGTAATCAAATTCATCCATGTGCCGCTGTACGAATTTGTCATTACAGCCTGTTCAGATTTCCTGAAGTTTGTATTAAAAATAGCCAGGGCCCTTTTTTCTTTATTGTTCATTTCCAAACCGCATAATCGCGGATTATCTGTTCTGATCAGGCTTACAGCCTTACAATTAAATATCCATGGGTGCTTTTGTCTTATTTCGCCAATTTTCACCATTTCCGGGAGGATATTAATCTTTGGATTCCAGTTGAGACCATTTTTATAAAAAAGCGGCAGACTTGCTTTTGCCAGGTTTTCAATTTCAGCTTTTGTAAAATTCAGGCCGGTATTCACGGGCAATGACTCGTTGAGCTCAAATCCGTTGTGAACAAATGGCATGGATTGAGGTAAAAGGTTAAATAGGAGCCAGGAGGCGAATTTTTTTCGTTTTTGGTTAAAACCATATCTTGGTGAATTATGAGTTTCTGCTGTGCCAAAAAAGGGAAGAGGAAGCTTTTTATTCACATTTATAATCTCACTCCTGAAGCCACCTCTCTTGGTAATGTTAAACCAGGAACCTCCGATCACGGCATCATATCCTTCATTTTTTGTTTTGATCTTATTTTCAAAATTCTCATCCCAAAATGTAAATCCGGAATTTATCGCCCTGGCTTTGCTAATGATTTGCATCTTGAGCGCTTCGGGCAGTGCATGGCCCATATCTATCATGGCTCCGTCAATGCCAAATGCTTTCTGGAAATGCGGTATTATTTCAGATATGGTTTCCCAAACCGGATGGTTTATATTTTCGGGTCTGGCCAATTCCGGGTCATAATATCTCACAGTATTGTAAGCGATATAATTAAAGTTGTTTTCAGCCTGGAATTTGTAATTGTAGAGACGAAGGTAGGTTACATCGGTCCATGGTGGTTGCAAATCGTCTGGAGGCCAGTCAGCAAAAGCGCTTGCAACTTTTAGGTTATGACCAGGGCTTTTCGGTGGTATAGCAAATAAGTCTCTGTATGATTTTGGCGGAGGCAGGTAGGCACCTCTTCCTTTCGGTACAAGCTTGATTTCGGCAAGTTCTGGGGCATCAAATGCAGGAGGGCGATAGCTTTTTTGATCCTTTATCCAGTAAAACCATTGCGGGTTGGTCAAAGTCCAGTCCGAATCTATGGAAGCAGTTCTGAAAATAAATTCCTGTACAACACGCATTCCAAGTCTGTGCGCCGCTTCCACAAGTGCAGCAAACTGTTGTTCAACCGTAAGATCAACCACGGGATCAGCCAGAAGCGGATCAATTTCGTATGGATTTTTAATGGCGTAGGGCGATCCGAGGTCACCCTTTCTCCCCGTCAGACCAATTTTTGTTATGGGTAAAAGGTGAATTGTATTGATGCCAAGTTTCTTAAGATAAGGGAGGAGCGCTATGGTTTTTAAAAATGTTCCGGTTTCGCGAATTCCGTGCTCACCGATCGTCGAATCTTCGGGGTGATTTCCCAGCCGGCCATCCTGATCATGATCAAAGGCGGTAAAAAGGCGAACGAAAATATTGTAAATCACTGGTTTTTGCCTTGACATTTCATCAGACGTTTTCTGCTGCCCATTCTGAATGATCATGCTGAGGCGTTCGGCAAGGAAACCAGCATAGTTTACTGAACTGATTCCATTTTCAAATGGATTTATCCAGATGGCGGGTATATGGGATTTTTCTTTGTCAATTTCCCTGCTGAGTTTTTGATATAAAAGATCTAAAAGCATAAAGGAGAAGCAGATTTTTAAAAACGATAAAATAAACTGTGAATTTATGATGATTTGTTTAATTTCAGTTCTTCAAATTTATATAGGATATCAAAATACACGAGATAATGGAAAAATACATGGGCATTGATGTTGGCGGTACGAATGTAAAAATTGGGATAGTTGATCGGCAGGGGGGAATGGAATCCAAGATTAAGTATCCGACAGCTGATTTGCGGGAAAGTGAAAGTTTTGTTAGTGGATACGTTGCTATTCTTGAACAGGAATTCGCCAAACATCCCCAGGTAAAAGAGATAGGCATTGGCATTCCCGGCACATTATCGCTTGACCGCAGCACCTGTCTCGAAATTCCGGCCATACCGGTGCTCAATGGCATTAATCTTAGATCAAAGCTAAAAGAGCGGTTTCCTGAAAAGGAGTTTTTACTCGAGAATGATGCGAATGTAGCTGCACTAGGGGAGTACTATTTCTCGGGATCCAACATGCCGGAAAGCTACCTTTTCGTAACGCTTGGAACGGGTGTGGGCAGCGCCGCCATTATCAATAAGAAAATATTTGTTGGCGGAGACGGAAACGGTATGGAGTTAGGGCACATTTTATCCAAAAACGGGAAAGAGCTGGAGGAAAATATTGGCAAACGCGGTATTATGAAAATGGCGCAGCGACTGATTGGTAAAAGGAAGTCAGCACTTTCCAAACTTGACGGATTTGATCCTAAAGTGATCATTCGGGAAGCTGAGGCCGGTGATAAAGTTTCTATTAGAATCTACCGCACTGTTGCAGAATTCCTTGGCGAGGGTCTTGTTGCAGCAATTCGACTGCTCGATATCAAAACCATATTGATTGGCGGGGGCATTTCTGCCTCCTATAATCTCATTAGCGACAAGTTGCTTGAAACCCTTGAGTTGAACCTTTCCCCTTATTACACGCAAGCTCTGGATATCAGAAAAGCCGTTCTGGGCAATGACGCCGGCATTATCGGTGCCGCTTCATTGTGCTTCAATGAAAAAGCACCCGCGTAACGAATTTGTAATTTGAATTATTGGGATTTATTTGGTTTTTGATTTTTGTGGTTTTGAATTTTCTGTTTTTACCATTGATTCGTGATCGCTGAATTGGATTTGCTAACTGAATCAACAATACTAATCTATTGAATAGACAGACTAGTGAGTTTTACTGTAAATCAGAAAAAGCATTTTACATTGTCCTGATGGTAAACTCATTGGCAATCCCCACCGCTGAAAAGCGCACAAACAGGGCCATCGGTTTTTCTACGGCATTTTCGCATTTGGGCCCGGGTTCAATATAGTATATGTGGTATTTTTGGCTTCGGCTGTATAATTCCTGTGCGTCCGGGTTTCCCAGATAATATTCTATGTCTTTGGCGTTGAGGCCTCGCATGTAGTGCTTATGCTCCAGAAATTTATTTTTTAAATCTGCCCTTTTGCCCTCACATCCGTTTTTGTCTGATTTCCAGACTTCTACATCAAAGTTTTCCAGCTTTCTAAGCTTCTTCTTTTTTGCTCTACAACCATCCAAGGCCAGTAAAGATGCCATCATAACGAGCAAACTTAATAACCATACCCTCCTGAAATTCATAACGTTAACACATTTTGGCTTGTAATATACAGTATTTATTTTCAATGGTTTGAAATTGAAATCGGTCAACTGCAATTTTTTACAGAATACGCCTCTTTCAATCTTTTTCGCTTAATTTTGAATTGCAAAATTGAATAAAATATGGAAGTAAAACAGAGGGTGGCCAATATTTTAAGATTTTTTTCAATGGTCCTTGTTGTGATTGGTTTATTGTTTATGTATGCCTATGGATCTGATGCACATTCAGCATCACCGGCAATGACAAACTGGGCAACATCTTTTTCTAAATCTTTCATTTTTTATCTTGGACTTACAATATTTGGAGTGATAAATATCTTATTCACCTGGTGGATAAAATCTTATCGCGACACAAATACTTTTGATGGTTGGTCATTTCTGTTCAAGAGCGAGGCTCAAAAGTCATGGCTGTTGATCTGGTTTACTTTGCAATTGGCAGTTTTTAATTTTTTACTCGCCTCAGTCATTGCATTTATTGGTTTTGTAAGGATCGAGGGTGTAGCTGCAGAAAGCAAATTCTTTTTTATACCTGTAATTGGTCTAGCATTGTTTATTTTGGTTTTGGTTGGGGGGGCTTTTTTAATTTTAAATTCTTTCAGAAAGCCTTAAGCTAAAAATTTTGGGATATACCTTAAAAATTTAGCAATTATTCATCTAAATAAATAATCTAAGTAAACTTTGTTTAAAGCTTATAAATCAAATTATTATACATATTTATTTCGATTTATACTTCAAAAACTCCTTTCAGGAATATTTTGCAATGAATTATAAGCTTGCCATATTCGCCAATTAAAAGAGTTTGTTAAGCGATGCACGAGGACCAGTCATGCATCTTATTTTAATTTTGTGAAAGGCAAATGGCAGAACAGAATGTAGCATATACCGAAGACCACATCAAGTCGCTCGATTGGAAAGAGCACATCAGACTCAGACCGGGTATGTACATTGGCAAGCTTGGGGATGGGTCTGCATCTGATGACGGCATTTATGTGCTTGTCAAGGAGACAATAGATAATTGTATCGATGAATATGTGAAGGGCTATGGTCGCAACATCGATATCAAAATCACTAATCATCGTGTAGAAATTCGTGATTATGGTCGCGGCATACCTCTGGGAAAGGTGGTGGATTGTGTTTCAAAAATAAATACCGGGGGAAAGTATGATTCACAGGCATTTCAGAAATCTGTTGGACTGAATGGTGTTGGTACCAAGGCCGTTAACGCCCTTTCAAGATATTTTAAAGTGCAATCTTTCAGGGACAAGCAGACCAAGGTGGCAGAATTTGAGCAGGGTACAATTATAAAGGACCACAAGATATCAGATAGCTCAATGCGCAATGGGACACTGGTAATATTTGAGCCTGATCACGAAATGTTCAAAAATTTTCATTTCATCCCTGAATATCTGGAGGAGATGATCTGGAATTATGTGTATCTGAATACCGGCCTTACCATTACTTTCAATGGCACTAAGTTTTTCTCCGAAAATGGCCTCCTGGATTTATTATCAAAAAGGACCGATCCGGAAGCGCTTCGTTATCCCATCATTCACCTCAAAGGTCATGATATCGAAATTGCAATTACGCACAACAATCAATACGGAGAGGAATACTATTCCTTCGTAAACGGGCAATACACCACCCAGGGAGGTACGCATCTGGCGGCATTCAGGGAGGCGGTGGTTAAAACCATCAGGGAATACTACAATAAGAACTTTGACGCCACTGACATTCGATCGAGCATTGTTGCGGCTATCTCAGTGAGAGTAATTGAGCCGGTTTTTGAGTCGCAGACCAAAACTAAACTTGGGTCGCAAAGTATAGGCCCGGATGGACCGACCATGCGGACTTTTATTAATGATTTTATTAAGAAAGAGCTCGATGATTATTTGCATAAGCATTCAGATGCAGCCGATGCTTTGCAGAAAAGAATCATGCAATCAGAACGTGAGCGTAAAGACATAGCCGGAATCAAAAAGCTTGCAAATGAACGGGCAAAAAAAGCCAATCTACACAATAAGAAACTCAGGGATTGCAGAGTTCACTATGATGACAAGGAAGGCGATCGCAGAGAAGAGTCAATGATATTTATCACAGAGGGTGACTCGGCAAGTGGCTCGATCACAAAATCCAGGGATGTACAAACACAAGCTGTTTTCAGTCTGAGAGGTAAGCCCTTGAATTCTTTTGGGCTAACCAAAAAGATTGTTTATGAGAATGAAGAATTTAACCTTTTGCAACACGCCCTCAATATTGAGGATGGACTCGATGGTTTGCGATATCGAAAAATCATCATAGCCACCGATGCAGATGTTGATGGCATGCATATCAGGCTTTTGTTGCTTACCTTCTTTTTGCAGTTTTTCCCGGATTTGGTCAGGCATGGACATGTGTTTATCCTTGAAACACCCTTATTCAGGGTCAGGAATAAAAAAGATACGATGTATTGTTACAGTGAAGAAGAAAAACAAGTGGCCATGCAAAAGCTTGGCTCAAAACCGGAAATTACCAGGTTTAAGGGTTTAGGGGAAATATCTCCTCACGAGTTCAGGAATTTTATAAGTGATGAGATGCGGTTAGAACCAATTTTAATGACCAAGGAAATGAGCATCAATAAGTTACTTTCATTTTTCATGGGCAAAAACACACCCGAACGCCAGGTTTTTATTATTGATAATTTGAAGATTGAAAAAGATATTGTTGCAGAAGATCCTGTGAAGGTATCTGAAGCAGTGGAAGTCTAATCTATTATGGCAACGGAAAATATCAACGGAGCGGAACCCGCCGAACCAAACCGGGAAACCCTGCATGAAATACTCCACATTTCAGGTATGTACGAAAACTGGTTTCTTGATTATGCATCATATGTAATACTCGAGCGGGCTGTTCCTGCAATACAAGATGGATTAAAGCCGGTGCAAAGGCGGATATTGCATGCCATGAAGGAGATGGACGATGGCCGCTACAACAAGGTCGCCAACATCATCGGAAGCACCATGCAATACCATCCTCATGGTGATGCATCAATTGGCGATGCCATTGTCGGATTGGGGCAGAAGGAATTACTCATCGACCAGCAGGGCAACTGGGGCGATATACGCACAGGCGACGGTGCTGCAGCGCCCAGGTACATCGAAGCCCGACTTTCCAAATTTGCATTGGAAGTATTGTATAATCCCCAGACTACCGAGTGGCAGTCATCTTATGACGGGCGCAAAAAGGAGCCTGTAACTTTGCCTGTGAAGTTCCCGCTTCTGCTCGCGCAGGGGGTTGAAGGTATAGCAGTTGGCTTGTCAACCAAAGTGCTCCCACATAACTTTTGTGAGCTGATTCTCGGCTCAATTGATATTTTGAAAGGGAAAAAAGTACAAATTTTTCCGGATTTTCCAACCGGAGGTTATGCCGATTTCACCGATTACAACGAAGGACTAAGAGGTGGCAGAGTAAAAGTCAGAGCCAAAATAGAGGAAATGGATAAAAAGACCCTGGTAGTCAGGGAAATTCCATTTGGCACGACTACGACCAGCCTGATAGAATCAATCGTAAAAGCCAACGATAAAGGCAAAATCAAAATTAAAAAGGTGGTTGACAACACTGCGCGCGATGTGGAAATTGTCATTAGTCTTGCTCCGGGGCAATCACCTGATATCACCATCGGCGCATTGTATGCTTTTACGGATTGTGAAGTTTCTATAGCGCCAAACAGTTGCGTCATTGTCAATGATAAGCCCGAGTTTCTCAGTGTAAACGAAATGCTCAGAATTTCCACCGGGCAAACGGTGGATTTATTGCGCAGGGAGTTAGAGATCAAGAGGGGGGAACTACTGGAAAAAATACTGTTTTCATCACTTGAAAAGATCTTTATAGAAAACAGGATTTATCGGGACATCGAGGAGTGTGAAACCTGGGAAGCTGTTATAGAAACAATCGACAGGGGCCTAGATCCGTTTAAGGAACAGTTTTATCGCGAAATTACCACAGATGACATCCTCCGGCTGACCGAGATTAAAATTAAACGCATTTCCAGGTTCGACTCATTTAAGGCAGATGAACTGCTCAAAAAATTGCATGAAGAGCTTGAACAGACTGAGTATCACCTTGCCCACCTGACGGAGTTTGCAATCGAATACTTTAAAAAACTGCTTGAAAAGTATGGAAAGGGCAGAGAAAGAAAAACAGAAATCAGGATATTCGATGCCATAGCGGCAACGGTTGTGGCGGCGAATAATGCTAAATTATATATCAACAGAGAAGATGGATTCATCGGCTACGGCCTCAAAAAAGATGAGCTTATTTGTGACTGTTCCGACCTTGATGATATCATTGCTTTTCGCAAGGATGGCAAGGTAGTGGTTAGCAAAATTGCTGAAAAAGTATTTGTCGGAAAAAACATCATTCACGCCGGTATTTTTAATAAAAATGACGAGCGAATGGTGTACAACATGGTCTATCTTGATGGCAAATCAGGTCGGTCCATGGTGAAGCGATTTAGTGTGAAGGGTGTAACCCGGGATAAGGAATATGATTTAACCAAAGGAGAGGCCGGTTCCCAGACACTGTATTTGTCTGCCAATCCCAATGGTGAAGCAGAGATAATAAGTGTGAGTCTTACCTCAAGGAGTAGGGCCCGGGTAAAGAATTTCGATTTTGATTTTTCTACAATTGAGATCAAAGGAAGAGGCGCCGGAGGCAATATCCTGACAAAATATCCAATCAGAAAAATATCTGTTAAGGCTGAAGGCAGGTCAACTCTTGGAGGTGTCAACATTTATTATGATGATGCCATAGGCCGCCTAAACAGGGACAGATTAGGAAGGTTTCTGGGAAATTTCAATCCGGAGGACAATATTATTGTTGTCTATAAGGATGGAACATATGAGCTTACCTCGTTTGAATTGACAAATCGCTATGAATTTGAAAAAGTCAGGCTGATCAGGAAGTTTAATTCCCGGATTGTACTGACAGCCATTTATCAGGAAGGCATTTCAAAAAATGCTTATATCAAAAAATTCAATATCGAAACCGCGACATTGAACAAGAAATTTTCTTTTATTTCTGATAGTAAAGGTTCAAAGTTATTGTACCTATCTGATCGCAAAGGCATTAGAATATCTGTAGTTTTGGTAAAAAAACGTGGCAAGGAAACAGTTGAATTTGTGCTTGATGACCTCGTGACAATAAAGGGATGGAAAGCAGTGGGCAACAAACTTGCCGCCTATCCGGTCGCGAAGATTACCGAATTGGCCTCCGAAGAAACGCCAGACGAACAACAGCATGATGCAAAAGGTCAAAATGACATTGGTTCTTTGAATGTTCAGAATACTGAAAAGGAACCTGACCAAGAAATGCCTTCAGATAAGGTTATTGATGAAATAGAACAAAAGTCGTTGCCCGCTGCTGTGCCCGGTTCAAAAGGAAAAAAGGAAAAAAAGTCCCAACCCGCAAAAAAAAACGTACCAGATGAAAATCTCAAGGAGGCGGGGAATGGTTATCATCCGGGTGATACAATCGAGATGAAGATTGACCTGAGTAAAATAAAAAAAGATAAGGATCAGTTAAATCTATTTGATGATTAACATGCATCTGCGAATTAGGGCAAGGCCATATCAAAACCGTAAGATTTCTTTGATCAGATCATAAGATTTTGCGTGAAGGGTTTTCTGAAACTGGTAAAATTCTGTTAACTGATATTGGTTTTTTTAGTAGCTTCATATGAATTTTCATGTTCTTTAAAGCAGATATGAAATCAAGGCAACTCATAATTATCGTGTTTTCAATCATACTAACTTCCGGTTGTGAACCGGATACGGGTATTCATGGCATCTATGAGATTAGTGATTCAATAGATGACACGGACATCCTTTACATCGATTATCTTAAGGAAAGCATTAGAAATGAACCCTTGGCAGTAAACAGTTATTTAAAGTTGTCAGGGATTTATCAGAAATCCGGTAAATATGAAGAAGCGGCCAGACTGCTTAGGAACGGTGTGAGACAAACCGGTGAAAATCCTGATATACTTGCGGAATTGGGTAAAATATATCTTGAAACAGGTCAGACAGATCAACTTTCTGCTACACTAAAATTACTGCGCGACAAAATTCCGGACAACATTGGTTTTCTCAAATTGTCAGCGGGTTATGCATTGTTATTAAAAGATACCGAGAATGCATCTTTCTTTGCTAACAGGGCAATGATCATCAATCCCCTGGATGATGAGATATATTATATTTTGGGCAAGTCCAGGCTGATGAGTATGGATAGTCTTACTGCCTTAAATACCTTTATCGATGCTTACAAACTGATGAATTCGAAAAGAAATTTTTTTGCTGCTTTTGAACTTTCTCTGAGCCTGCGTCAAAACGAATTTTCACGAAGTCTTCTGGAGGAATTTGTCGATAAAGCTGAAGAAAAAGATTTGTATTTCTATTGGGGGATGTGGCATAATGCAACAGGTAACCGAGACAGCGCAAGAATGAATCTGGTGAGATGCAATATCGAAGATGACAATGGATATGCTGTGTTTTACGAATGGGCCAAATCTTATTATCCACAGCAAGTTGATTCTACAATGTTTTATATTGATAAATCAATTTCTCTAAATCCTAAGTATATAAAATCTCTGATTTTAAAAGGCCGGGTGCTTGATAAAAAAGGTGCTTTTGATCGCTCGCGTGAGGCATATCAGCAGGCATTAGCGATGGACAGCACTTCTGTAATTGCAAATACAGAATTGAGCAATCTTGAAAGAAAAATTGCATATTTGCGCCTCGTTCAGAAAAAGGAAAGTACAAAGAAGGATCTGGAATTCCTGAAACCATTAAATTCCAGGACGATAAATTGATTTTTTAATGAGTAACCAAAAAATAAACATTACCCTTCCTGATGGCTCAGTGAAGGAATACAAGAACGGAACAACCGGGATGGAAATCGCCCTGAGCATCAGTGAAGGGTTGGCGCGCAATGTTTTGGCGGCAAAGGTAAACGGACAGGTTTGGGATGCCTCCAGGCCGATTCACGAAGACTCAACGGTTCAATTACTTACATGGAGTGATTCTGAAGGCAAGAGCACTTTCTGGCATTCGTCTGCGCACCTGATGGCAGAGGCGCTTGAAGCGCTCTATCCAGGTATAAAGTTCGGAATCGGACCTCCCGTGGAAACAGGTTTTTACTATGATGTTGATTTTGGAAATACAGCTTTCGAAGCAGCGGATTTAGAAAAAGTAGAAAGCAAAATGCTGGAGTTAGCCCGCCAGAAAAATGAATATGCAAGACTGGATATTTCAAAAAATGATGCCATCGATTATTTCAAAAAGAAAGGGGATGAGTATAAGCTTGAATTGCTCGAAGACCTCGAAGATGGTTCTATCACGCTCTATAAGCAAGGTAATTTCACGGATCTTTGCCGCGGACCCCACATACCGGACACAGGTTTTATCAAGGCATTAAAGCTTACAAATATTGCCGGAGCATATTGGCGTGGGGATGAAAAAAGAAAACAATTAACCAGGCTTTATGGGGTTTCATTTCCAAAAAAGAAAGAACTCGATGATTATCTTGTCCTTTTGGAAGAGGCCAAAAGACGCGATCACAGAAAACTCGGGAAAGAATTACAGCTATTTGCATTCTCTGAAAATGTTGGTCAGGGATTGCCATTATGGTTGCCAAAAGGCACTGAATTAAGGGAAAAACTCACCAATTTTTTGAAGAAAGCCCAGATCAAAGCCGGTTACGAAGGTGTAATCACCCCACATATCGGTCATAAAAATCTCTACGTAACCTCTGGTCATTACGAAAAATACGGGGAGGATTCATTTCGGCCTATTAAAACTCCAAATGAAAACGAAGAGTTTTTGTTGAAACCGATGAACTGCCCACATCACTGCGAGATCTACAAATCAAGACCCAGGTCTTACAAAGAGCTGCCTTTACGACTTTCAGAATTTGGGACAGTTTACCGCTATGAGCAAAGTGGCGAATTGCACGGGCTTACGAGGGTGCGGGGTTTTACACAGGATGATGCACATATTTTCTGCCGTCCTGATCAGGTAAAAGATGAGTTTAAGAAAGTGATTGATCTTGTGCTCTATGTCTTTAGGTCATTGGGTTTCGAAGATTTTGTCACCCAGATTTCTTTGCGCGATCCTGATAATAAGCAGAAGTATATCGGAGACGATGAAGCCTGGGAAAAGGCCGAGCGTGCGATCATCGAAGCAACCGCTGAAAAGGGATTAAATACAGTTACAGAACTTGGGGAGGCGGCGTTTTATGGCCCTAAGCTGGACTTTATGGTGAAAGATGCCCTTAAGCGAAGCTGGCAATTGGGTACCATCCAGGTTGACTATAATTTACCAAAAAGATTCGAACTTGAGTATATCGGAGCCGATAATCAAAAACACCAACCTGTGATGATTCATCGTGCCCCGTTTGGATCTATGGAGCGATTTGTTGCGATATTGCTGGAGCATACGGCAGGCAAGTTCCCTTTGTGGCTGAGTCCGCAACAATATATTGTATTGCCAATTTCTGAAAAATTTACTGATTACGCCAACAGCATTCACGCGTTGATGAGCCTTAATGAATTTACCGGAGGCGTTGATCATCGGGATGAAAAAATCGGACGTAAAATCAGGGATGCGGAGTTGGGTAAAATTCCATTTATGCTCATCGTTGGCGAAAAGGAAGCGAGCTCCGAGTTGATATCAGTAAGAAAACAGGGAAGCGGTGATGTCGGAAGTTTTGCTAAAGATGAATTGGTGCGTTTTTTTAATGAGGAGGTAGAAAAGAGCCTTTCGATTAAGGAGTAGCATTGATAACTATTTTTGATGTGTATTTAAAAAAAACAAAATTTATACTCATATTTGCAGCTTATTTGAATTTTACATAAAAAAAGGAGGTAAACATTAGCAAACAAAGACCTTTCAATAGAAGTCGAAGACCCTTCCGTGGCAGGGAAGAAGAACCATATAAAATAAATCACTACATTCAGGCACAATTTGTTCGGGTGGTTGGCGAAAATGTAGAGGTTGGGATTTACGACATACAAAAAGCCAGAAAGATGGCTGAGGAGCAAAGTCTTGATTTAGTGGAGATTTCGCCAAAAGCTGATCCTCCAGTATGTAAGATCGTTGACTACTCCAAGTTTAAATACGAGCAAAAAAAGAAACAAAAAGAAATAAAGGCCAAGGCACATAAAACAGTCTTAAAAGAAATTCGCTTTGGGCCAAATACAGATGAGCACGATTTCAATTTTAAATTGAATCATGCCATCAACTTTCTGAAAGAGGGTGCTAAGGTTAAAGCTTACGTTCATTTTGTAGGGCGTACAATCGTATTTAAAGAAAGAGGTGAAATATTGCTTCTCAAGTTTGCCCAGCAATTAGAAGAACACGGCAAAGTAGAGCAATTACCAAGATTGGAAGGTAAAAGGATGTCAATATTTATCAGCCCTAAGGTTTTAAAAAAATAATATTACCATTAAACTAAATATATAAAATGCCAAAAGTTAAAACTAAATCGGGTGCCAAGAAAAGGTTTAAGCTTACCGGAACTGGCAAGATCAAGCGCAAGCACGCTTATCATAGCCATATTCTGACTAAGAAGGAGACCAAGCAAAAGAGAAATCTGGTGCACGATGCGCTGGTGCATGAGAGTGATGTGCCCCGCGTAAAGAAAATGCTAAACATTTAATTATTTTATCAGGCCAGAGTTGCAGGTACTAAGTCTCTGTTGAGCGCCGCAATTCAAAAACAAATTAAAAAAATGCCAAGATCAGTAAATTCAGTTGCCTCACGGGCAAGAAGAAAGAAAGTCCTCAAAAGTGCCAAAGGGTACTGGGGCAGAAAGAAGAATGTATGGACGGTTGCAAAAAACGCCATCGAAAAGGGTTTGACCTACGCATACCGGGACAGAAAAGCCAAAAAGAGAGAATTCAGGGCGCTATGGATACAGCGCATTAATGCAGGAGCCAGAGAATATGGTATGTCTTATTCTGTTTTCATAGGCAAACTCAAAGCAGCCAATATCGATCTCAACAGAAAAGTATTGGCTGATTTAGCGATGAATCACCCTGATGCATTTAAAGCCATAATAGAAAAAGTTAAGTAACAATAAGAAGACTGCAAAACATGAAGCCCCGGTCACCGGGGCTTTTTTATTGGGCTTTTATGAAAATTGTTTTTTGAAATGTACTAAAAATCAACGATTCTTTAGATTCAATTGTAAAACGCCACATAAATTCCGCCTTTAGTATTTACTGATTTTTCTGTTGATTCCTGTCAAATTGCCATTTTGTAACTAATTGTAGAAGAAAACTACAATAGGAAGTTCGATTTTTAATAAAATTAAATTTCTGTATTACGTTTTTTGACTATTTCTGTATAGAGTTGTACCTGCGTAAGGTTATGGCTTTGTGTGAAACAGAATTATAGTGCTTGATGAAGTATCTTAGAAGAATTAAAAATCATTATCAAAACGCCATCTTATTAGGCATTTTAGATAATTATTTTTCATAGGTTGTGGTTTAATGTTTAGTGGAAAGCCGCTCTCAGCGGCTTTTCGCATTTTTCCACGTTTCTAAATTGCAAAAGACATCAAATCTTCTCAACAATGATATTGTGGTTGGTATAGATGCATATATCTGCGGCGATATGTAAACTCTCTTTGACTATTTCTTCTGCGCTAAGTTTGGGGGCGTGCTTTTTCATGGCGAGCGCCGCAGCCTGGGCATACATGCTTCCTGAACCTATTGCAGCTATTCCGTGATCAGGTTCGAGTACATCACCTGTGCCACTGAGGATCAAAATCTCTTCGTTGTTTGCAACAATCAGCATAGCCTCCAGACGGCGCAGGTATCTGTCTGTGCGCCAGTCTTTAGCCAACTCAATGGCCGCCCTTTTCATATTTGCGCCATAGGAATTCAGTTTCTCATCAAACCGTTCCAGCAAGGTGAATGCATCAGCCGTGCTCCCTGCAAAACCGGTTAAAATTTTTCCATCCTGGAGTTTCCTGATTTTTTTAACATTGCTTTTTGCAACGGTATTGCCAATGGTAGCCTGGCCATCTGCTCCGATTGCCACTGATCCGTTGTGCTTGACTGCTATAACAGTTGTAGATTTCAATTTTGTCATAATTATAAAGCTTTATGAAAAAGGCTGAATCCTTACTTTTGAGATTCAGCCTTTTAATTGTTTTGCCGGATTAAATTACCGGTTACTAAATCAAAATACGAACCGGATCCTCAAGTAAACCTTTCAGTGTCTGAAGAAACGCCGCACCGATAGCGCCGTCAACTGCCCTGTGATCACATGAGAGCGTTACTTTCATTACATTACCAGGTACAACCTGGCCGTCCTTTACTACCGGTGTTTCTTTAATTCCGCCCACAGCCAGGATGCAGGCATCAGGAGGATTAATGATTGCTGTAAATTCTTCAATTCCAAACATCCCTAGATTAGAGATGGTGAATGTGTTGCCTTCCCAATCGGAGGGCTGAAGTTGTTTTTCAGCTGCCTTTGTGGCGAGATCCTTTACTTCAGTTGAAATATGAGCTAATGATTTGTTATCAGCAAACCTGATTACCGGTACCAGGAGCCCTTCATCAACCGCTACCGCCACACCGATATGAATGTGCTTATTAAAGCGGAGGGTATCTCCTCTCCACGAAACATTTACCTTGGGGTGCATTCTTAATGATGCGGCTACAGCTTTGATTATGATGTCGTTGAAAGAAATTTTGACAGGTGCAATTTCATTCATGCTTTTACGCGCTTCGATGGCCTTGTCCATGTTGATTTCCATGGTAAGGTAAAAATGCGGTGATGTAAATTTGCTTTCTGACAGACGCCTTGCAATGGTTTTCCGCATCTGAGAAAGTTGTACATCTTCATAGCTTTCTTCACCGACAACAGATGGCAGTTGGATAGTTGTACCTTCTTTTTTCCCGGAGACTTCTGAAGATGCCGGCTTAGCCGAAGGAGTGTATGTTTCCACATCGCGTTTTACGATTCTTCCACCTTCGCCACTTCCCTTTATGTCGTTGATGTTAAAGCCTTTTTCTTTGGCCATTTTCCTTGCCAAAGGTGATGCCTTTACCCTGCCGTTTGAGGAATGGTCAGGTTGCCCTGTCAATTTAGTTTCTGATGGTTTATTGTCACTCACCGTCGCTGGTTCGGCAGGTTTCGTTTCTTTTTCTACTTTTCCTCCTGATTTCTTTGCTTCCAGTAATTTTTTATAATCAGCGCCTTTTTCCCCGATGATGGCAATGACATCATCAACCGGAACGGAAGATCCTGCCTCAACACCTATGTATAATAGTTTGCCGTCTTCATAGGCTTCCAGTTCCATTGTCGCCTTATCAGTTTCCACCTCTGCAAGTATGTCGCCCGATTTCACGTCATCCCCCACTTTTTTCAGCCAGTTTGCGATGATCCCTTCCGTCATGGTATCGCTCATTTTAGGCATGGTAATTACCGTAGCATTGATATCACTTGTGTCTGGCGCTCCAGATTCTGCTGATTCTGATGTTTCCTCATGATCATCTTCTGGTTCTGATTTTGAAGCCGACTGGGCCGAACTCAGCAAATCATCTATATTTTCACCTTTCTCACCAATAATAGCTATGATACCATCTACTTTCACCGATTCTTTTTCTTTCACACCAAGGTGCAGGATGGTGCCGTCTTCGTAAGACTCCAGTTCCATGGTTGCCTTATCAGTTTCTACCTCCGCAAGGATATCTCCTGATTTCACCTTGTCACCCGCCTTGACCAACCAGGTGGCAATTACGCCTTCTTCCATGGTATCGCTCATCTTGGGCATTGTAATTACTTGTGCCATATTTCTTTGAATTTGGGCCTCAAAAATAGTCGTTAAATATGCTTAATCAAATTATTAGAAACAAAATTGAGTGAATTACATCTGTTCCACGGCCTTATTGTGAATACCAATTCATACCCATGCTGCTTTTTGAACTTTTTATGAAAATAGAAATAAAAAATCCCTCATTTTTGTTTAGACTATTCATAGTAATGATTGTGTAAATGAATGTAAATATCAGCAACAGGCAGCTTTTTCATCAGTATTTAGGTCAAACAAGTCCATCTCCGATGAACGTTGAGGTGGCCGGGGCATCGCACATCTATGTTTATTCACCTGACGGAAAGAAGTACATAGATTTAATTTCGGGTATTGCAGTAAATGCGTTGGGGCACAATCATCGCAGAGTTGTACAGGCGATAACAGAACAGGCAGCGAAATATTTGCATGTGATGGTGTATGGAGAATATGTCCAAAGCCCTCAGGTGCGTTTGGCATCGGCATTGGCTGAAACGTTGCCACCACAGTTGGGCAATGTTTTTTTTGTGAATTCCGGAAGCGAGGCCACTGAAGGAGCAATGAAATTGGCGAAGAGATACACAGGCAGGTACAAGATCCTGGCCTGTGAGCAGGCATACCATGGAGCTTCCCAGGGAGCGCTTTCACTCTGTTCTGAGGCATCTTTTACACAGGCATTCAGGCCGCTGCTGCCTGGAATTGGCTTTATCCGGTATGGTGAAATGGCGGATATAGGTTGTATTGATGAAACGATCGCAGCCGTTTTTATTGAAGTAGTTCAGGGTGAGGCAGGAGTCAGGACCAATACGTCAGCATATTTTCAAGCGTTAAGACAGCGGTGCAATGAGACAGGAACGCTTTTGGTTTTAGATGAAATCCAGTCCGGCTTCGGAAGAACCGGAAAATTCTGGGCTTTTGAGTATTACGGAATTGTGCCGGATATACTGCTCACGGCAAAAGGAATGGGAGGGGGGATGCCGCTTGGCGCATTTATTTCCTCAAAAGAAATCATGAGCGCATTGCAAACCAATCCGGTGCTTGGCCATATTACGACTTTTGGCGGACATCCGGTAAGTTGTGCAGCCTCGCTGGCCGTATTACAGGAGTTGCAGGAAACCGCTGTTTATAAACTTGCCGGGCAAAAAGCTGAATTATTCAGAGACTATCTCAGGCATGAGAAAATTGTTGACATCCGCAATCTTGGTTTGATGATGGCTGTTCAGTTCGACTCATTTGAGCGTGTTTCAAAAATAATTCGAAAATCAATGGATTTGGGATTACTTACCGACTGGTTTTTGTTCTGTGACAATGCCATTCGGATTGCTCCACCTCTTACAATCACTGATGAAGAAATCAAAGCTGCCTGTGATATCGTATTGCAGGCAATAGAAGAATCGGGTTAGATTTTGAATATATCCCGGCGTCTGCTTGTAATAAAATTCCCTATCTTACCAGCATCCCTGCTAATTGCAGTAGATCAATTTCTCCGGTTTTAATGACGTAGGCGGTATTCAAATATCGAATATTGGCTTCAAGCAAATTAATTTGGGCTTCGCGCAATTCAAGAGGAGAGGATCTTCCTACACTATATCTTTCACGGGCGATCTCGTTATTTTCCTGCGCGACTGTACGGTTGGCTTCTTCCATTCCGCGCAAGGTGATGTTGTTTTGATATCTGATGAAAGTTGAGTATAAATCCCTGGAAACACTTAGCTTAAGTGCTTCATAGTTTAATGCAGCATTCTCAGCAATTATTTTAGCATTCTGAGTTCTTCGGTTGAGATTTAAACCATCAAATAAATTCCATGTGGCTGTAATACCATAATTGATACCGCTTGACCTTCTGCTTAGTAGAAACCCGGCTTCCGACTCTGACCTCGCATAGTTATATCCCAGGTTTAGATCGAGTTGTGGCAATCGCTCACCAAAAAGCTCTTTTTCGGCAATGTGTGCCGCTTTCATTTCATACATGGATGCAAGTATCTCCGGGTTTTTACTTTCCATTAAGACTTTTAATTCCTCATATTGAAGATCAGTGTTAAGTTCCGGCTCAAAAACTACATAAAAGTCCATGGATACATCTCTTGCAAGCAATTCGTTCAGAGCGGCTTTTGATGCCGCCAGCCGCTCCTGCTGTATTAAAGAATTCGATTTGTCGTTATTCAGATCTACCTGTGCCTGCAGGTATTCCATCTTTGGTGCTTTGCCAAATTCATATTTGTTCTTCGCAATTTCAACCCGATCTTCAGACAGGCTGATGTTTTCCAGTAATAATTCAAGACGTATCTGTTCCAGGGCCACTGTGTAAAACTCGCGTCCGATCATGGCGATGATATTTTGAATGACTGCTTCATTAAAGGCAATTCCTTGTCGTTCCAGTTCTTCAAGCCGGTTTTTAGTGTAGAACATGGTCGTTCCATCAAAAATCGTCCAGTTTGCGATGGCGCTTGCTGTCAGGGCATTTGATTGGGCACCTGTCAGGTTTTGTTCATTTCCGGTTACGAAGACCTGTTTCGTGCCCTCCGTGGTGTAGCGTTGTCCTGCATTTAAATCAACCCTTGGAAGAAAACCCGCATTGCCTGCTGTATTGTTATTGGATGCGATGGTTTTCTGGCCTTCTGATATTTTAATATTAAAGTTGTTTTCCAAACCGATTTGAATAGCAGTAGCCAGTTTCAGCGTATCCTGGGCTTTTAGTGTGGACATACTAAAGATTTGGA
>CAYZWN010000044.1:0-26726 GCA_964482185.1 uncultured Roseivirgaceae bacterium | reverse complement strand
CACAGCAGCCTTGGCGAAGGTGATAGCGAATGAGGACAGCGTCCTCCGAAGCTTTACGCGAATGAGGACAGCGTCCTCCGAAGCTTTACGCGAAGGAGGAACTCACCAAATCACCAAACTGTCTGAACCCCGAAATAAACGGGGATTCTTATGATTGAATGAGGACTATGATGCTTAAACGAACTAAGCCCTGAAGTTCAACTGAGCTGGCCAGGGCTGATGTTTATCACGATGCAAAGAGTGACCTGCACTTCGTGCTGCTCAAAGCCCTGGTTATCAGGCTTTTTTTTACTTGTATTTATATTTCGTTGTATTTTTATCTCCAAATTTTTCAATCATTCCATTTTCAACTGCGAAATTCAAATCCCGACTTGCTGTTGCCGTTGAAATTTCCCTATAATTCTTTAAGTATTCTTTACGGCTAAAGAAATCGTTCTTAACTATTGATTTAAATAAATCAATCCTGTCAATATTTGTTAAACTGACATTTTGAATACTTAATAATTCCTCCAATGAATCAAGAACAATCTCAAGCATGAATTCGATGAAAATAGTCGATTCGCCTGTATTATCTGATTTTCCAAGTGATTCATAATACTGTTCTTGTCTCTCTTTTATTAAAGCCTCCATTGGTAAATATTCAAAAACCGGATAAGTGTCTTTTAGTATCAGCGTTTGCCACAATCTTCCCATTCTACCATTCCCGTCAATGAACGGATGAATAAATTCCATTTCATAGTGAAATACACAACTCTTTATTAAAACTAAGTCATCGTCATTTTTCAAATAGTCAAACAGGTCATTCATGAGGGGCTTTAACATTTCACTTGGTGGCGCAATATGTGCTACCTCAGAGCCTTTGACAATCCCGACCGACTTGTTTCTTAGTTTTCCGGCTGATTCAATAAGTCCTTTCATTAATACTCCGTGTGCTTCACAGAAGGATTCAAAACTAAAAGGATTCAATTTGTCAAGATATTCATATACTGCAATTGCATTTTTAACTTCCAGAATGTCTTTTTTTGGCCCATTAACGCTTTTATTTTCAATAATTGCAGTGATTTGCTCAATGGTCAAAGTGTTTCCTTCAATTTCAAGCGATGCGTGGATTGTTTTAATCCTATTTTTCTTTCTTAATTCTGTCGGAGGTTTATTTAGATGAGCAGAATTCACCGCTCCAATTTTCTCTGAAATCGAAGCAACCAGTTTTAAAATCTTTCCTGTTATTTTATAGGGTGGTTTCATTTAGTAAAACCTTGATACTATCATATGATAGTATCAAAGATGGCGTATTTGGTTAAGAATACAATCAATTATTGATTTATCTGTCTCCCAAAATAAAGCCCAACGGTTATGTATCAACACCTTCCTGATATATTCCGAAAAGTTAACCATTTTGGATAAAACCGCGAAAACCTCATAAAAACAAAACAATTATGGAAGATCAATATTTTTTTCTCATTCTTAACCACCGGTAGCCTTGAAGGGGTTACTTGATTTGGGGTTCAACCCTGAAGGTCAACTGGGCAGGCCGGGGATCAAGTTCATCCTGACGCAAGGAGTGATCGCCCAAATCCGAAATTATTAGTTCTTGTTTCTTTCCTTCATGTTAAGGAAAATCAGAGGTGTCATCACCGCGATTTTTGAATTTCTGTAATCTTTAGTATTTCGTGTGATTATGGCGTCTAAATCTTTAATTGTCAAGGCTGATGAGTATTGAATGGCGTCCTCAAAGTCGGTAAAGTCATTTTTCAGGGCTTGTATTACTTCATTTTTTGTCGTTCCGATAATCTGAGTCATTTCAATTAGAGTTTCAAGGACTTCAAGGGTCTTTTTATGTCCTAAAAATCTCCTGACGATATAATAAATATTGTTTATACTAACAGCAGATAGATATAAGACAACTTTGCCTTTTTCATTCAATTCAAAAAGTTCGCTTGCCGCATTTGCATGAGGTGCTCTATCTGTGAAAAAGTCAATGACCACATCTGAATCTATAAACAGTTTAAACGCCATATTTTCCAGATAATTCTTCGGTCAATATTTTTTTGTAGTCAATGATTTCGTCAGTTTTGATTATTCCTCTCAGCTTTTTAACCCTAGGAGAAAGTTGTTTTTCATTAATCCTTCTTCTACTTACAGTAACTAATTTAAAAAAGTTCTCAACCATCTCAGAAAGACTTTGCCCCTTCTCTTTTGCATACACTTTGGCCATTTCGATGATCTCTTTGTCTAATGTCAATGTCAGTTTGGTATTCATAAGGTTTTTCAACAAAAATACGTGTTGATTCTTTTATTTGCAACACGTGTTACTTCAATGAGAATTGATGGTTTGGGGCAATGCGATGTTACGGGATTTTGGAGCACAAAGTCATAAATACATGGTGGCTATATCGGTCAGACCATAGATACGGGGTGTGTATTTCGTATTAATTCATCTTCTTTTCAATTACAATCCAACTATCTCTATTGATAGTAAATTCATAAATTGCCCACATAAGAATTATAGAAAGTCCCACAATACTAATTGTCTTTGTTATTGGATAATCGTCCCAAAACCCCATTGGCAACAACAGTAAGTTGAAAAGTGCGATAGACCAAAGAGCAATCCTCCCCTTTTTCATGTTGTTTTTTAAGATTAATTCACTTGTTGAATCGTCAATCATCACACTTTTTGACTTTAACCAAGTCTGTTTTGCGTAAATCCTGACAGGTAAATTTTCAATGAGTTCTTTTTTGGTTTCTCCATTTCGGATTATAATCGTTTGTCCGTTCTCAACAATTAATTTATACTTTAACATGCCATAGTTTTGATAAACTCCTGATTACAATCTCTTTCATATTGTCTTTATCTGTTCGGTTTCAATTGTACCCACTCACTCAAAGCGCAAATAAAATTTTATTCCGCATATCAACTTATTTCGATAAGTTAAAAAATTTATCCAAAACCGCGAGAATCACTTAAAAAAAACAATTATGGAAGATCAATATTTTTTTCTCATTTCGAAACCAGTGGCATAAATCAATCCGAATTAGTAAATGAACTTAGTTTGATTTTTCATTCATCTTTTTCTGGTATTGCCATGGTGTGATTTGCTAATAATAAACAGTGTTCCGCCACCGCAACATAAGTCCTCATAAAATGATACGTTGTCGGAGCAGGCCCTCTGTCAACAATTGTAAATCCTGTAACGATTCCCGTCGATCCAAGTACAGTCACTTCCACATCTTTGGATATCCGGGACCTGGGCTTTCCGGTAGCCCCGGATTTGGGGTCTGATGCCCTTTTCAGAAGCGACTCTTTTGTATCAGTCAGACTTGCATGATTGTGAATCCAAATGAAATCATCTGCTAAAATGAACGCGAGAAATTCAACATCTGATTCTAATAGTGCCTTTTCCCATTGAGCATCCAGTTTTATTAGATTGTCGGTATCCAGGCAACTTTCCTGAGCCAAAGTGGAAGCCAATGATAACCTTAGTGCTAAAATGACCAGATATACTATTTTCATGATTCCTGATTTTTTATCGATTTAAAACTTCAATATACAATAGACAAAACCTGCTAACAATTCCGAAGCTTATTGTTAAAATATCCCGGCAACTTTTTAGATCGTCAAATTAATAATACCCAAACGTGAAAAGGCGATTATCTTTTCAATGTTTGTAAAGGAATGCATTTGAAGTCGTCCGGTATTGGTTATAGGTTTTTGCTTTCCTGCAAAAAAAGGTTGACGCGGCGTGGAATTAATATTGTATCATTTCACAGATATTTTTCAATCAGCGCTTTTGTTTTTCGCACGCCTTCCTCTTCATCGCCGCTTTTACCCTCAAACTCTATTCCTATGAATCCTTTAAAACCCGATTCTTTTACCAGCCCTATTAACCTCTTGTAATCCATTAATGGTTGTTTACCGTTTTCGTCAAAATCATAGGACTTCGCACTGACACCTTTCGCAAATGGCAGCATTTCGCTCACGCCTTTATACCGGTCGTATTCATCTTCACAACCATCCTGTGTTGTGCCCCAGGGGTGTGATATGCAGAAGTTGCCAAAATCTGGAAGCGTGCCGACATTCGGTTTGTTAACTTGCTTCATTACATCCGCAATCCAGGCGCCGTTTGAAGAATCACTACCATGATTTTCAACCAGGATGTTTATGTCCATAGTTTTAGCAAATTCACAAAGTCTTGAGAGTGAATCGATGGAGGCGGTCTTTTTTTCATTTGAATCTCCTTCTCCGTGAAGGTTTACACGCACCGACTGGCAGCCCAAAAATTTTGCGGCTTCAATCCATTTCTTATGGTTATCAACTGCCTGCAATCTTTCCTGGTCGTTGGGCAATGCCAGTGGTCCTTCATCATCAACCATAATCAGGTGATTAAATACATCTACGTCTTTGCTGCGTTTCAATAATTCATTTAAATAGTTTTTGTCTTTTGCCGCTTCCTTAAAGCTCATTTTTGTGCCGCCAAAGAATCCATTGACATATTCGACCGCATCAATTCCAAAATCATTTTTAGCTTTGGCAGCAAAATCAAGATGATCCAGTTTGCCTGCAAAAAGAGCCTTGTGGAACGACCATTCTGCCAGGGATATTTTTAAACCCGCATCTTTTGCTGCGGCAAACAATAACGGCTTGGTTAGTATTGCACTTGTCGCCAAAAAGGCTTGCTTTACAAAAAGTCTTCGCTTTGACATATCTTTCACTGGTTGAATTTCAATTTATAGATTAATCCTTAATAATATTACAAAAGCCCTTGTTATTGTGCTCATTGACCTTTTTCAATGTAGAAATTAATCATTTCGTTTCTTGTGTTAAGTTTAATTAAGCCCTTTAATGCAACGTTGCAGATAGCGGGTAGTTCCCGGGTCAAGCTTGCTTTCGGCCAGGGCATTCCCTGGAAATAGCAACTATTGTGAAGTTAACCATGGTATTTTGGGTGTCACGCTAAGTCGCAGAGGCACAAAGTCAATTTTCTTGGCGTCTTTACGCCTTGGCGAGAAACATGTAATCCGTCAATTTCCAGTTAACATAACACTATTTGTTTGATTTGTCGATTATGACATCTGTCATTCCAGGCATCTTGGCTCTGAAGTAATACATTGGCAGAGAAAGGCAGGTGCGTCAGATGAGAAAGAACATCTTCTGTGGTCTTCAGTCCTGTACAGAGCAGACATTGAGTGTTGTTTGATCTGGAATCTCTTTTCATTCGCTTGTTTTCCATGAACCTCCTTAAAGTGCATTGAGGTGCTGATATAGATCTGTATCCTGTCCGATATTGAGTTTCTTTTTAAGTCTGTATTTGGATTTTTGCACACTATCAGGCAATACATTGAGCATGGAGGCAATTTCCTTTGTAGAAAGCTTCATCTTTATAAATGATGCCATGCGTAGTTCTTTTTCCGTAATATCAGGGTTTATAGCCATCAATTTTTTATCAAAATTGTCATGAACTTCAGAGAAGTAAGACTTGAAAACTTCCCAGTCTTTGTCAGATGCGTTTTCTCTGTGAAGCAGCATTACAATCCGCCTGTACTCAATTTTAAATAACTCAGGAGAATTTTTGATGCGCTCGAGATTTTCTTTCAGTTCCTGAATAAAAGTGTTTTTTTGTACCAGATGCAAGGTCTGGGTTGCCAGTTCTTTTTTCTTATACTCGATTTCCTTTCTTAAAATTTCTTCCTCCTTTTCCCGTTCAATCCTGTTTCGTTTCATGCGTTGCCTGAAGCCAAATACGATCAAAATGGATACCGCTGCAATGGTAAACATGCCACCTGCAAACAGTTCCTTCTGAAGGGAACTGATCTTTACCTGCTGATTTAGTGCCTGAATCTCGATGTCACGCAGAGCCAATTCAACTTCCTTCTTTTCAGTTTCATAAATAGTCTTCAATTCTTCGATCTGACTGGATTTTTTAGCATTATATATACTGTCATGAAGGGCATGAAATTTTTTAAAATCCTCCAGGGCGTCGGTTTTATTGTTGAGCATCTCACCAGCTCTGGATCTAAGCTTGTATGCTGTGCTCAGGTGCGCATTGGCCCCTATCGGCTCACTGATTTGGATTGCCTCGTTTAGCTTTATAATGGCTTCTGAGGGCTTATTGTATGAAATATCCAGAACGGCCAGTTCGGTCAGGGCAGAAACAATGTCGAGTTTTTCGTCTGTTTCTCTTGCCAAACCCAGTGCCTCAAGCAGCTTCTTTTTTGCTTCAGTCAATTCATTTCTTGCTATATGGATTCTTCCCATATCCTTTAGTGCAGCGGAGAGTGCCGATTTCAGTCCGGTTTCCCTGGACAAGGCAATAGCAATTGATTGATATTTTTCTCCGGTTTCATAGTCCTGCATTTCTGCAGCAGCGAGTCCTGCAGAGTTGGCTGCATAAGCCTGATACACTTTATCATTATATTCACCATAAATGCGGTACGCTTCAACACAATAATTTAGTGATGACTGATAGTTGCCTTGTGCATACTCTATATTGCCCAACTGTTTTAATGCATCCGCCTCACGAATTCGATCTTTTATTTTATTAAAAAAATTTGCTGACTTCAGTGTTTCGCGCATGGCCAAAAGATAACGGCCCTTATCCATATATATCGCTCCCAGTACCTGATACTCAGCTCCAATAAGGTTGAATTGGCCGAGATCCGAGGTTGTTGTGTCCCGATTCTCATACAGCATAATGTTTTTATTCACCAGCGCGATGGCGCTGTCATAATTGCCCCGTATTCGTTCGATATCTGCAAGGGTGTGTATTGCAAATATCTGTCCCCTGACTGAATTGATCTCTTCAAATTTCCGCAGCGCCTTTTGATAATAGTAGGATGCTGAATCATTTTCAGCCCGGTTAAAAAAGTAATTGCCTATTTGCATATACCCAACTGCAATCCCCCTCTGATAATTAATGCTTCTGGAAATATTCAGTCCTTTTATGGCATATTCTCTGGCCAGCTCAGGGTCTGAAAACATGATAAGTTCATGAAGTCGGCCAAATATTTTTGCTTTCAAACTGTCGATTGAAATGGTGTCCGAGACAGTGATGAGGCTGTCAATTTCAGCTTTTTTTTGGGAATATGCCTGCAAAGCGAATATCCCAATAATGGCAATAATGGCAGTTATTTTTTTCATGGTTGGTGACTTTGTTATCCAATAACCATGAAAATGTGATAAATGTCAAGCCCGGGTCTGCAGTGGGAACCCGGGTTATTTCGATCAACTGACAGGCAGAAGGCCAACTGTAAAAATTGCAATTGTTCCATTATAGGGTTTAAATGCATATTTCTCAATGGATCATATACAATTGGATTTGATAAGGCGTGGCAATGGTTTTCTCATGAAAATTTAGTTTGTCCGGTGTTTGTCCATGCTGACTGAGGCTATGCAATCTGTCATGTTTGGGAATTCCTGAGTTTTATCAAAGGAAGTTGACACTGCATTTTTTACACAATACAGTTAAATGCCTCCTGAAAAGCATCGCAAAACAGAGCGGACTCGGTGGCGCGTGAGATTAATTTGCTTATTGATTTTAACCCTATCTTATAATCATGTAGCCCGGCCCTACCGAACGTATTGAATGAAAACCAGTGCGAAAGGCTGGTGCATAGCGTTTTCATTCGTTGTTTTCAGGGAGTGCGATACGGATGGGATTGCGGTAGTGTTGTGCCGCATCGCGCTGAAAAGACCGTTGGTTTCACACGTCACCTTCATAAATATCTGCCATATTTATTTCGGTGACTGAGAAGGGGGAATTCATTCCAATTATGTAGGGTTATAACCATTCATATTTACTGTACTGATATGGTTTATATGGTTACTCAAGTTTCGCAACTTTTATACAATACAATATTCAGATACTTTTAAAAGTACAAAACACATAATGCGTTGATTTCAAGTAATATAATAATTCCATTTAGAAATTGATCGATTTGTGATCATACTGTCTTCTTTGCCTTTTAGCGGTTTTATTATTTTAGCGCAAGGGCCGCAAAGGGAAACACAAAGCGCGCAAAGTTTTAAACAATTGAATTATAGGCAGTTAATATATTTTTATTTATCTGCGAAACTTGAGTAATCCCTTGATCATTTGGTTGATGAAAAATTTATAATGATCAAAAAATCCGGGAACTATTCAGAAAAGTTTCCAAATAAAAGAATCGACACAGTTCGCTAAACATAGAAAGGACAGGGGATTTTCCGGATAGAATAAAAAGTAAAGACTTCGGATAGAAGAATGATTACACTTTGTTTACCTCAAAAAAAAAGCACTTACAAATTTTACTTCGTAAGTGCTTGATTTTCAGTGTCGGGCTTGCCCGACGAAATGTGATGTAGTCGGGGTAGTAGGATTCGAACCTACGACCCCCTGCTCCCAAAGCAGGTACGCTAACCGGACTGCGCTATACCCCGAATAATCTTTCTCCGGTTTTTGGAGGATTCGAACCTACGACCCTCCCGATGTTCCAATCGGGATACGCTAACCGGACTGCGCTATACCCCGAATAATCTTTCTCCGGTTTTTGGAGGATTCGAACCTACGACCCTCCCGATGTTCCAATCGGGATACGCTAACCGGACTGCGCTATACCCCGAATTGTTCAGATGCGGAGAGAGGGGGATTCGAACCCCCGGTACCCTTACGGGTACGACAGTTTAGCAAACTGTTGGTTTCAGCCACTCACCCATCTCTCCGGCTGAAAATTGCCCGTTTTTAAAACGGACTGCAAATATAGCATTTACAATTTCAGATAAGCAAACCGAATGAAAGTTTTGTCGCTTATTTTAAAATCTAAACGTAGCGTTCTTATGCGATATTTAATTCTCCGGCGTTTGTCTTACGAGGTGTATATTTTAACTTTGCCCGGTTTTCTTTGGTTTTACCTGACTGAACGTTCAGTATTATGAAATTCTGTGAAAAAGTATGACTTGGTATAGATCGTTTTCGGAGTTTGAATTTATCGTAACCGGATTGTTCATAGTTTTATACCTGGCGTATATCATCAGGATGATACGGATAGGGAAAATCCTCTCTGTAAGCTACAATAGACTGGTGGCCAAGATCATTCTACGTTCACTGTACTTTACCTTATTCATATTAGCCCTGCTAGGGCCCTCATTTGGAGATATTTCACGAGAGGTTAAGGCTGTCGGAAAAGATATTGTAATTTGTGTTGATCTTTCCGAATCGATGAATGCTTTTGACATTCAGCCTACCAGGCTTGAAAAGGTGAAGTTTGAACTCAAAAAACTTGTCAGCGCATTCAGCTCAGACAGGATTGGATTGATCATTTTTTCTTCAGAGGCTTTCATGCAATGTCCGCTCACCTATGATCAAAGCGCACTAAACCTTTTTATTGAGACACTTAATACCGGTCTTGTGCCAAATACAGGTACTGACTTTAGCCCACCCCTAGAAATGGCCCTGGAAAAACTTTCTGGTGATGAATCAACGGCTATTGAGCAAACATCAAAAATCATCCTGCTGATCAGCGACGGAGAAGATTTTGGTGAGAACACCCTCAGCTATGTTTCAAAACTGGACCAAGCCGGAATCGCACTTTTTACACTGGGTATAGGCACGGAACAGGGAAGCAAGATCAGGACAAATTACGGGTTTAAGACCGACAGAAATGGCATGGAGGTAATTTCTAAGCTTAATTCAAAAGATTTAAAGTTGCTCGCGATAAAAACAGGAGGAAAATATTTTGAAATCAATGAAAACAGCAACGATAGCGAACGTCTGATCAACACCATCAATTCAATTGAAGGTGAGTTGCGGGATACGCGTATGGTGGATATTTCCGCTAATAAATATTATTATTTTTTAGCACTGGCATTTTTGCTTATTTGCGCAGACATGCTTGTCGGACTCAAAGCCATTAAAATATGAGGTTTTTAATTTTTGTGGTCTTAATTAATATCTCCGGAGTTGATCTGAACAGGATAAGCAGGATTAATAAACTCAAAAAAGAGGCTGAGCTTGCCTATAAAAATGAAGATTATACGCACGCAATTGCAGCGCTAAGTTTGCTCACCGACTCATTGCAGGTAAACGAGGACCCGGTTTTACTCAACCTTGCCAATGCATATTTCATGAATAATGACACAAGCAGCGCGAAAGTCTGGTATGCAAAAGTGCTGGGTACTGAAGACAATGCCCTAAGGTCGCTGGCGCACCTGCAATTGGGCGTCATTCAACATCAGCAAAACAAATTTAACGAGGCACTTACGCAGTTCAGGTCAGCGTTGAAGGCAGACCCAGCCAATGAAGATGCAAGGTATAATTATGAGTTGCTAAAAAAGCTAATGGATGCCCAGGAGCAACAACAGGATAACGATAATAAAGACATCGAGCCATCCGAATATGCCAAAAAATTAAAAGAACAGGCGGACAGGCTTGCCAAACAAAATATGTTCAGTCAGGCTCTGAATATTATGCAAATGGGTCTGCAGCAAGATGAAACGGTGGCAGCGTACAACGGTTTCATCACAAAACTCAATGAGGTTGTAGAGTCCAAAAAATAAATCCATGAGAAGAGCAATTGTATTTTTAATCTGTTATTTTTCCATGAGCTGGATTTTCGGCCAGTCAGCAGAAGATTATTTCAACAGAGCGGCCAACGAGTATATTTATCAGAATGACAATGTTGCCCTCAACACCATTGACCTCGGTTTGAATACCTTTCCACGCGATCAAAGTCTGCTTACTCTAAGAGATAAAATTCTGAAAGATAAGCAAGAGCAGGATCAACAGAAAAACCAGGATCAGCAACAAGAACAACAGGAGCAACAAGAACAAGAACAGCAGAAGGAACAAGAGGAACAAAAAGAACAAAATCAAAACCAGGATCAACAGGAGTCAGAAAATGATCAGAACGCAGAAAAGAAAGACCAACCCCAGGACGCTAAGCCTGAGCAAACAGAAGAGGAGGGCTCGGAAATGGATCAGCCGCCAATGAGCCGAAGCGAAAAACTCGAACAGCTTGATCTGACAGAAGAGAAAGCGAGAATGATTTTGGAGGCACTGAAAAACAATGAAATCCAGTATATCCAGCAGAATAAGCGAAAGCCAACAAAGAAGCCTGACAGCAGCAAACCGGACTGGTAATGGTGACTTTTCCAATTAGAATTTTTCAAATTAAAATTGAGCTTTGGCCGGATAGCATAATTTCCGGATATTTATGTCTATGAAAAGTCTGTTTAAATCCATCATTTTACTCTCAACCATTTCAGTAGCACAGGCGCAGCAAAAGGTGATTACCTATCATGATTCTCTCGGTACACAGGTCAATACCATCTACTTTATTTTAGACCGGGACAGTTCAAAGATCGATGGCAGATATGAAAAATATCACCCAAATGGCGTGCTGGAGGCTGAAGGTATTTTTGAAGACGGGAAACGGGAAGGGGTTTTCACCGAATATTACGACAATCAGGTAATCAGAAGAAAAATGTCGTACCGCAACGGGCTGAAAGATGGCCAGGTGGAGGTTTTCGATGAGCAGGGCAAATTATTGCAAAAAGCCCAATATGAGCAGGACACCCTGGCAGGAAAACTTTATGTTTTTTTTGAAGATGGCAGCGTCAAAAATGAAAGTGAATTCAGACACGGCAAGCCAGACGGTTTGGTGAAAGAGTATTTTCGCTCGGGCACAATCAGGCAGGAAATCGAATACAAGGATGGCAAACCAAACGGCTTGACTAAGACATATTACGAAAGCGGTATACTTCGCACTGAAGCCATGATCAAGAATGGCCAAATGGATGGGTTTTTCAGAACTTATCACTCAAACGGCCAGCTCGACACCGAGTACATGAATGAAAGAGGACAAAAAACGGGAGCGTTTAAAACCTATAGCACCGAAGGAATGCTGGTTTTGGAAGGTTTCTATAAGTCTGGCAAACTTCAGGGTGAAAACAAAGCATACTATGAAAATGGCGCAATCAGACACCGTTATCAATATCAGGATGGCTTCCGGCAGGGTGATAATATCCAGTATCACCAAAATGGCAACATGTCGGTATTACAGAAATTTTCAGCACAGGAGTCAAAGGAGGAAAGGATAGAATACGATACCCTGGGACAACTGACATCCAGGCGTTATTTTTCAAATAATAAGCCTGACGGAAAGTGGGAAATTTATTTTTCCAATGGTAAAATTCAGAAATCCGAAACCTACCTGAATGGCCGGATCAATGGAGAAACCGTGCTTTTTTTTGAAAATGGGAATCCAAAAGAAAAAATTCCCTATCAAAATGATTTGATCGTTGGAACGCACAAAGAATATTTTGAAAATGGCTCAATAAAATCTGAAACAAGTTATAAATTTGGCCGAAAGCACGGGCCTTACACCGCATGGAACCAGGGGGCAACAGTTAAAATTAAAGGTGAATTTGCCGGTAACAAAATGGTTGGCTCCTGGCAATATTACAATGCGGAGGGCGAGCTGGAAAAAACAGAAAAATATCAGAACGACGAATTGATTAGTACAATATTAAATCAGTAATATTAGATATGAGGCCGGCATTAAAAGAAACGAATTTCAACTTTCCGGGACAACAGAGCTTGTACAAAGGAAAGGTAAGGGACGTTTATGTGTTCGAGAAAAAACTTTTGATGGTGGCATCAGACCGTATCTCAGCGTTTGATGTGGTATTGCCCAGACCTATTCCTTATAAAGGCCAGATACTGAATCAGATCGCCTCAGAATACCTTAACGCCACCAGGCATATAGTGCCAAACTGGCTTGAGGCAACTCCGGATCCGAACGTATCTTTCGGAAAAAAATGTACCCCTTTTCAGGTTGAAATGGTAATCAGGGGATATCTTGCAGGCCATGCATGGCGCGAGTACCGGGATGGCAAAAGAAGTATTTGCGGGGTTACAATGCCTGAAGGCCTAAAGGAAAATGACCAGCTACCAGCTCCGATCATTACACCTTCTACCAAGGCACATGAGGGCCACGATGAGGATATTTCACGTGAAGAAATTATTAACCGGGGCCTCGTAGAAGAAGCGGATTATGTGCTGCTGGAAAAATACACGCGTGAATTATTTGATTTCGGAACGAAAGAAGCTGCCAAACGGGGATTGATTTTGGTTGATACCAAGTACGAGTTTGGAAAAGCCGATGGACAGATATACCTGATAGACGAAGTGCATACCCCTGATTCATCCAGATATTTTTATAAGGATGGATATCAGGAGCGCCAGAATATGGGAGAGAAACAAAAACAGCTATCAAAGGAATTTGTAAGACAATGGCTTATCGAAAACGGCTTTCAGGGCAAAGAGGGGCAGAAAGTGCCGGAAATGACCGATGAAGTAGTGCTGAATATCTCCGACAGGTATGTCGAACTTTACGAGGGCGTTACGGGCAAGAAGTTTCTGCCTCCTGTTGACGAAAATATCATGGCGCGGGTCGAACAAAACATAAGAAATATAATTTAAGTTAAATAATGCAGTAAATTGCAGTTGCATTGATCAAACGATATTTTTCAATAGTTGCATAATGTTGTCGGATTGCAACCTGCAACATCAAAATGATACAGATATGAAATATTCAATCGACAAGAAAGAGCAATATTCGATACTCACACTTCAGGAAGAAAAGCTTGATTCGCCGCTTTCTCCGGCACTGAAATCTGAATTTGTAACCCTCAACGCCGAGGGGGTAAATAATATCATCCTCGATCTGTCTGAAGTAAAATATGTTGATTCCTCAGGCCTCAGTGCCATTCTTGTGGGCAACAGGATTTATAATGAAGATGGCGGTATTTTTATTCTGGCATCCCTCAATGATCACGTGAAAAAGCTGATTAAAATTTCACAACTCAATAATGTCCTCAATATTCTGCCTACGGTAGAAGAAGCCATTGATGCGGTTTTCTTAAAGGAAATTGAAAGCGGTCTCAACGATGAAGATGATATGGAGTAATTGCCGTTCCATTGATTTTCCAGATAAAAATTCTAGGTAACAACGCTGCAATTCCGGCACATGGCAGAAACCAGACTGCCCAGATCGTACAATTGGAGAGCCAGTACATCCTGATCGATTGCGGAGAGGGCACACAAATGCAGCTCAACCGCTTAAATATCCGATTGGGACGCATAAAAACAATTTTAATCAGCCATTTGCACGGCGACCACTACTTTGGCCTGATCGGGCTGATCTCAACGATGCACCTTTTTCATCGGAAATTAAGACTGAAAATCTATGGTCCGCCTATGCTTCGCGAGATCCTGTCACTTCAATTGGCCGCATCAGAAACCAGGCTGTCATTCGATTTGCAGTTTGTGCAGATCGATCACGTTTCGATAAAGACAATCATGGATGAGGAGGGATTTACCATAGAGGCGTTCCCGCTTGATCACGGCATCAGTTGCTTTGGATTTTTAATTCGGGAAAAACCCAAGCAGTGGCGCATTATCAAAGAGAAGATTCCTGAAGAGATGTTGATTCAGGAATTGTTGATATTGAAGCGCGGAGAAAATGTGCTTAACGAAGATGGTTCAGTAAAATACGATTACATGGAATATACGCTCCCGCCAAGGCATTCAAGATCCTATGCATATTGCTCCGATACCAGATTCAGCAAAGATATCATTCCCCATATCCGGGATGTGGACTTGCTTTACCATGAGGCGACTTTTACAGAGGATATGAAAGACCGGGCAACACTTACGCATCACTCCACAGCTAAGGAAGCCGCTGAAATAGCCAAATTGGCCAATGTCAAAAAACTCATACTCGGGCACTATTCCACGAGGTTCAAGGATCCTTCTCCATTGCTCTCAGAAGCCAAAAGTGTGTTTGATGAAAGCTATTTATCGTTTGAAGGGGAGACAATTGTTCTGCAAGAATAGCGCATAATATGAAAGCAACAATACAAAGGAAGAAAACCAATCTTTTCATTATTCTAAGCGCCATTTTTCTTACCAACGCCATCATCGCTGAGATTATCGGTGTAAAGATTTTCTCGGCTGAAATCACAGTAGGCCTCATGCCTGCACAGTTAGAGTTGCTGGGAGGGCTCAGGCTTGACTTTAATCTGACTGCAGGCGCGGTAATATGGCCAATTGTTTTTATCACCACTGACGTGATTAATGAGTATTTTGGAAAAAAAGGTGTCCGGAAAATCAGCTTTCTCACGGCATTTTTAATCGCATATATCTTCGTGGTCATTTATCTCGTGACGAAACTTTCTCCGGCCGGATTCTGGATTGAATTGAATGACACAGATAGCGAGGGCAATTATTTCAATATAAACTATGCATTTCAAACCATTTTCAGGCAGGGGCTTGGAATAATTTTAGGGTCGCTGGTAGCTTTTCTGATTGCTCAACTGCTTGATGTTTTCATTTTTCAGCGATTGCGCAGAATCACCGGCAAGAAGATGATCTGGCTTCGGGCCACCGGCTCAACACTGGTTTCTCAGCTTATCGACAGCTTTGTGGTGCTGGGCATTGCATTTTACATTTTCGGTAATTGGTCGATGGAGCAAATAATGTCTGTGGGCATCATCAATTACATTTACAAGTTTGTTGTTGCCATCGCTTTGACGCCGCTGCTTTACGTAGCTCATTATTTTATTGATCGCTACCTTGGGCGAGATGTGGCAGAAAAAATGGCCGAGGAGGCAGGTGAGGACATATCCATATTCTGATGGCGCATAAAATTATCGCAGATTACCGCCGATGAAACCGCCACATTCAGGGATTCAGCACCGCCAAATTTTGGTATGGTGATGCGGTGTTGAACAAATCCGGACAATGCCTCGCTGATGCCGGCTGATTCATTTCCGAGCAGAATAATTGCCGGAAACGCAGGCCTGATTTTATGAACATTTTCTCCTGAGAGAAAAGCCCCGTAAATGCTGCACTTCTCATTTTTCTTAATAAAATCAACCAGGTTGGTGTAATGAACCAGCACCCTTGTAAACGAACCCATCGATGCATTGATCACCTTCGGATTATAAAAATCGGCTGTGTGCTCACTGGCCAGAATATGACGGATACCATACCAGTCGGCAATGCGGATGATTGTGCCGAGGTTTCCCGGATCCTGAATGTTGTCGAGTGCAAGGATGAGTTGTTCTGTATTGATATTCAATTCAACACTGAGCGTTTCGGCCACGGCCAGCGCGTATTCGTTGCTTTGGAAAGTTCCCATGCTCACCAGCTCTTTTTCAGTGCATAATATATATTCAGTATCTGGATGATTCGGGATGCCATATTCCGAAATGAATTTTTCGGTGACGAATAAATGCCTGATTTTATAATTTGATTTCAGCAATTCAGAAACGTTTTTAGCTCCTTCCACAACAAATGCTGATGCTTTGTCACGGTATTTTTTTAATTTCAAGCTTTTAACAAATTTTGCCTGATGTTTTGAAACCATAATCGATCAGATCACTTTGAACGGCCTTATTTTCAGATTCTTGAAATATATTCTTTTTTTTATTTTGCTTCCTTCCTGCATGGGAATCAGGCATCTGCAAGATGATGAATATTTGTTACGAAGGCAACGAATAATCGGAAATGAAGAAATCGATAAAGGAGAGCTTGAGGTGCTATACCAATCCAAAGCAAACAAAAAATTCCCTTTAATTCCATTCGCAACCTATGTCTGGATTTACCATTTGGGAGAGAACAAGTTTGACTCTGCGAAGATCGAGCAGAAAATAGCGGATATCAATGAGAAGTACGATAAAAAAGCATCCCGATTTACTGAAAAGGAAAATAAACTTCGTCGGATTGAACTAGCCAGAGATAAGAAAATAGCCAAAAAGGAGCGCGATCTGAGCGAAGGAAATATCCTGATGCGATGGGGAGAAAAGGTCAGTGTTTATGATGAAAATGCCATTGAGCGAACATCACAGCAAATGAAGCAGTACCTTAGAAATAAGGGTTTTTTTGATGGATCGGTGGAATTCAGGGCCAAAGTAAAAGCAAAGCAAAAATCTGTGACTTACATCGTTGAAGAGGACTATCCCCACATAATCGATACCCTTCGGATCATTTCGGGCGACACCATCATTCGCGATCTGATTATGCAGCACTGGGATGAGCGCCTGATTCTGTCAGGTGATCGGTATGAGCAAAAAAATCTTGTAAACGAGCGCGAACGAATAGAAAAATTACTCAAGAACAACGGCTACTTTGATTTCAGCCGGCAGTATTTGGTTTATGATGTCATCACCGACATAAAGCCCTATTCCCTGGACGTGAATCTGATTATTAATGAACCGGCACGACGGGCTACGCACAAGCAATTTGTGATTGATTCGGTTATTTTTGTGACCGATGCCGACACACCACCTCTGGGTATCCGGCGGTCTTATTTCAATTATAACAATATTACCTATCAGTATTATAAAAAACGGTTCTCCAAAAAAGTACTGGATCAGCGGGTTTTCCTGTATCCTATGGATGTTTACAGCCTGGATAACACGCTGAATACTCAAAAGCAACTCGCCTTCCTCGATAATTTTAAATTTATAAACATTAATTACGATACGACAGGAGGCGCTTTTGTCGCCAATGTATTCACCAGTCCCCTGCCTAAATACCAGATGGTAAACGAAGTAGGATTGAATGTAACCGAGGGATACCCGGGGCCTTTTTACAGTCTTTCACTAACAAACCGAAATATCTTTGGGGGCCTTGAAAATCTGCAGTTATCAGGGTATTTTGGCTTTGAGGGGGTTGCCAGTGCAACAACCCAGGAAATATACAGCAGTGTGGAGTCAGGCGCAAAACTGGCTTTGATTTTTCCCCAATTTGTCATGCCGGCCTCTGCCGATTATAAGCGCAGAATGGGGCAGTTTAATCCAAATACAATCTTCAGGTCAGGATTCAGCTTTACGCGCCGGCCTGAATACCGGAGGACTAATTTTTCGAATGCGCTCATCTACAACTGGCAAAAAGAAAGACGGAAGATTTACAGTTTTACATTATCTGAAATCAGCCTGATCAATTCCGATACGGATGCCGAGTTCGACGAACTGTTACAGGAACTTGAATCGCTTGGCAATCCACTGATCAAATCGTTTGAACCATCTTTCGTAAGCTCAATGAGTTTTCAGGTAATTTATAATTTCAATCCGGATGATTTTTATAACAACAAAGCTTCCAATTTGAGGTTGTATGCCGAAACGGGAGGCGCGGTGTTCAATTTTGTCGAGCCGAAAAATTTTGCCGAAAGCCGGACAGATACGATCCAGTTTTTCCAGTTTCTGAAGTTTACCACTGATTTCCGACGGCATATCACCGTTACACAAAGAAGCGGTGTAGCAACGCGTTTAAATCTCGGTGTAGCGTATCCCTATGGAAAAAATCAGACTTTACCGTACGAAAAGTTTTTCTTTGCCGGCGGCAGCAACAGCATTAGGGCCTGGCCACCGAGGCGTCTTGGTCCGGGCAGCAACGCACCAAGAATGAACGAAAACCCGGAGCAGGACGGGATGTTTGATTACAGCGTTGAAAAGCCGGGGGAGATTTTGATTGAGGCCAATGTGGAATGGAGGAGCAGACTGATCAGCTTCATCGACTGGGCGGCCTTTGTTGATATGGGCAATGTCTGGAAGTTTTACGAAAATCCGGAATTCCCCGGTGCGGATTTTAAACTTAACAGGTTTTATAAGGAAATCGCCATAGGTATGGGCCTGGGCCTTCGGTTCAATTTCTCTTTTCTGGTCATCCGTTTCGATTATGGCGTGAAGATGTATGACCCCGCCCGCGAAGAAGGAGAGCGCTGGATTGGCGATAACTTAAGCCTTACAAACTGGAGAGGAGAACCCGGACAGGGATTATGGAATATTGCCATCGGATATCCGTTTTGATGAAATGACAGAAAAAGAGATAATCACTACAAAGTTTCAGCAACTCCAGAATTCTATCTGCGGTTCATTGGAAGCATGCGATGGAAAATCTGCATTCAGAGAGGACAAATGGAACAGGGATGGAGGCGGAGGTGGTATTTCCAGAATTATCGAAAACGGGGACCTCATAGAAAAGGGAGGCGTCAACTTTTCTGCAGTCTGGGGCGCAACACCCGATCATATAAAAAAGAGTTTCGATTACCAGGCAGATCAGTTTTATGCCACAGGCGTTTCCATTGTCCTCCATCCTCAAAATCCCTATGTGCCCGTCATTCATATGAATATCCGGTACTTCGAACTGAATGAAAATGACTGGTGGTTCGGTGGAGGCGTCGATCTTACTCCTCATTATATCGATGAAGGCGAAGCAAAATTTTTCCACCTGGAGTTGCAAAAAGTTTGTGAACATTACGAGGGCGGCAGCTATGACAAGTTTAAAAAATGGGCAGATGATTATTTTTATATTGCGCATCGAAATGAAACAAGGGGTGTCGGCGGCATATTCTTCGACCGGCTCACCGGCGCGGGCAGGAAAGAAAAGCTCTTTGACTTTGTGATGGGTGTAGGCAATCTTTTTATTCCAATTTATACTTCCATAATCCAAAATAAAAGAAGCAGAACCTTTAGCGAAGCCCAGCGATCCTGGCAGCGCCTCCGGAGAGGCAGGTATGTGGAATTTAACCTGGTGCTGGACAGGGGGACAAAATTCGGCCTCGAAACCAATGGCCGCACCGAATCGATACTTATGAGCCTGCCCCCAATGGCATCATGGGTTTATAATCATGTTCCGGAAGAGGGGAGCCCGGAATGGCATACATTGCAAAGCCTTAAAAAAAATATTGACTGGATAAATGCTTGAATTTTTAGATCATATCGACAAACAATTGTTTTTGTACCTGAATGGTATGCACACAGATGCCACAGACAGTTTTTGGCAAACGATTACCGAAATACCTACATGGATACCGCTTTATCTCACCATCCTGGTTTTTATGATTTTGGTTTTTCGTAAAGACAGTTTTTTTCTGATTGCAGGTTTGTTGCTGGTGGTGTTGTGTGCGGACCAGTTCACATCCTCTTTTATGAAGCCGTTTTTTGAACGGTTGAGACCATGCCACGATCCGTCCATTGCCCATCTGGCACATGTAGTCAAGGGTTGTGGCGGGCGCTATGGCTTTGCCTCCGGACATGCTGCCAACTCATTTGGCATTGCCATGTTTACATGGATTACATTCCGGGCTTACTGGCGTGGCGCGTGGCTCATGTTTGTCTGGGCGTTTTTTGTTGCCCTGAGCCGCGTCATGGTTGGCGTGCATTACCCGGGGGATATTGTTACAGGCGGGTTGGCCGGCCTCTTTTTTGGCTGGGCAATTTTCAAGGTTTTGGAAGAGGTATATTTCAGAATCAGGTTGCTGCCACTTATAAAAAATTAAGTCTGTCGAGCAAAGCTTCCTTATAAGACGCGCCAATCGGTATATACTTGTCACCCATCACAATTGAGTTGTCCTCGAGCGCTTCAATTCGGTCGAGATTCACGATGTACGACCGGTGTGTGCGCACAAACTCATTTTCGGGGAGCCTGTTGGTGATGCCTTTCATTGTAAAATGTACGATATGCTTTTTGTTGTCTGTCTGGATGATCACGTAATCAGCCAGCGCCTCGACAAACAAAATTTTATGGAAGGGAATGCGGACGATTTTTGAATCCGTTCTCACGTAAAACTCATTCCGGTTTAGCGTTCCGGCGCGTTTGATTGTTACATTTCTTTCAGCTTCCTGAGCGGCCTGCAGAAAACGCCCGTATTCGATGGGTTTTACCAGATAATCCGTTACCTTTTTTTCGAAGGCTTCCACGGCATACTTCTCTTCTGATGTAATCAGGATAATTTCTATATCCTTTTCCAGGGCATTTATAAAATCCATTCCCGACATCTCGGGCATTTGCACATCAAGGAATATCAGGTCCACGTGCTCCTCATCCAGGTATTTCAATGCATCGATTGCATTACTAAAATCATGCGTAAGCTGAAGTGTTTTTGTTTTTTCTATGAAATGCGCAACCACCTTCCTCGACATCTCATCGTCATCCACCACTATACAATTCAAAACCATGCGCTAAAAAATATTTCGTTTAAAGAGGATTTCCGGATTTTCAGGCCCTAATATATATAAAAAGTCAGGAATTCAGTATGGAATTAATGTTAAGAAAACCCATCGCCATTGCGTTGTTACAGTTAATTATACACTGACGCTTAAGAATGTAACAGGGGATCAAGGAAAATATGAAAGTATCCCATAAATTCAGGCAAATTTTGGTTTGGATGCAGGAAGATAATTACCGACATAAAGGGATGCGCAGGAACCTCGTGAAGGTGCTGGTAGAAAAAGGCATAAACGATGAGCGCGTTTTGAAGGCCATGCAAACCGTACCCCGGCATTTTTTCTTTGAGCAGGCCTTTTTGGAGCACGCCTACCAGGATAAGGCTTTCCCGATCGGCGAGGGGCAGACAATTTCACAACCTTTTACAGTCGCCTTTCAAACCCAATTGTTAGAGGTCAGACCAAATGATAAAGTGCTTGAAATAGGTACGGGTTCAGGTTATCAGTGTTGCATACTGCTGGAGTTGGGCGCAAAGGTTTTTACTATCGAATACAACAAGGTATTATATCAGCAAGCCAGATCTTTTTTGCAAAGGATGGGTTACAGGGCAAATTTTCATCATGGCGATGGCTCACAGGGATGGCCGACTTTCGCACCTTACGACCGGATCATAGTTACTGCCGGGGCGCCCTATTTGCCGGATGCGCTGGTCGATCAGTTAAATCCGGGTGGAATACTCGTGATACCTGTGGGCAATGAAGACCACCAGGAAATGCTGAAGATTACGAAGGATGCACATGGCAAGATCAAAAAAGAAAGTCATGATTTTTTCAGGTTTGTGCCGCTGGTTGGTAAATTTGGATGGCAAAAATAGATTGAAAAAGTTATGAAGGAGAAAAAGTTCGTTCGGGAATCGGTTGTTGTGAAAAACGAGCTGATGATGCCGAACGACACCAATATGTTGAATAACCTGATGGGCGGCAAGATGATGTACTGGATGGATATCACTGCCGGAATCTCCGCGCAAAGGCATTGTGGATATGCCGCCGTCACAGCTTCCGTTGACAACATTTCATTCAGAAATCCCATAGAATTGGGCAGTATTGTCACGCTAACTGCTAAGGTTACCAGGTCTTTTAAGACATCCATGGAGGTGTATATCGAGGTGATGGCCGAAAATATTCCAAAGAAAACCAGCTTTATCAGCAATAGCGCCTTTTTCACATTTGTGGCCCTGGACGAACACGGCCAGCCTGTTGAGGTGCCGGAAGCGGTTCCCGAAACCGATAAAGAAAAAGAACTGTATGCCGGTGCCTTGCGCAGACGGCAGTTGCGACTCATTTTTGCCGGGAGGATGAAACCCCACGATGCCAACGAATTAAAATCCATATTCCAACTACCATGATGCCCGATGATACCACCTACCTTCAATTCGTTTATCAGGAAGATCTTTATGTTTTTGAAGATCAGTCACCGGATTACGAACTGCCGGTTACAGTAGAAGAAAAACCTGCTGAGAATAAAATGCCAATCCAATCTGAAGTGTTTGAGCCCGAACCGGTACATTACTGGGGAGGCAACCAAATGCGCATTCTGATATTGATAAAAGACCAGGAAAGCGATTTGATTCACCCAAAAGACCAGGATTTTTTGATGCGGATTGTGGAGGGCGGATTAAAGTATTCCAGGCAGGATATTGCTGTTGTAAACTGCTCCAAATATGAATATAGCCAGATTTTTGACGAAATCGATCACGCCTTTCTCATCGCTTTTGGAGATCATCCACAAAAATTTACAGGCGCCATGCCAAAATATGAGGTTTTTTTACACAATGGAAAAAAAGTGCTGCTCTCCGATAGCTTAAACGACCTGGAACCGGACAAAGAAAAAAAGAAAGCCCTTTGGAAAGCCCTTCAGCAAATGTTTGATATTAACCGGTGAAACCATTGAACAACAGAATTTGTATAAAAATTGGCTCAAATGTACTGACCAAAGAAAATGGCTTACCCGACGAAATGCTCATCAGGGACATAGCCAGGCAGATAGTTGGTCTTAAAAAACAGGGTATTCAGGTAATCCTTGTTTCCTCAGGCGCAGTTGCAGCAGGAAGGAGTTTGTTTAAAACCAATAAAAAGCTGGATACCGTTGCAGAAAGGCAGTTACTATCATCTCTCGGCCAGATCAAACTGATCAATTTATACACCTCATTTTTTAATGAAGTCGGCCAGCTTTGCGCGCAGGTACTGGTCACCAAACAGGATTTTAAGGACAGACATCATTACCTGAATATGAAAAATTGCCTCAATGCCTTGCTGGCCAATAACGTCGTACCGATCGTCAACGAAAATGATGTCATTTCCATCACGGAGCTGATGTTTACTGACAATGATGAGTTGGCAGGACTGATCTCTGCTATGCTCAATGTGAATCAGTTGCTGATCCTCACCAATGTAGATGGCATATATGACCGGGACCCAAATCACCCGGATTCAAGGGTTATACCGGTATTCGATGAAAAAGCGCATTCATTACAAAATATCGCAGCCGCTGTGAAATCAAATTTTGGGAGAGGAGGCATCATTACCAAATGCAATACCGCCCTGCGCGTAGCGGGTTTTGGCATACCCGTCACCATTGCCAATGGAAAGGCCGATGACATTATAGCCAGATTTATGAATGGCGATACCATAGGTACCCGATTCATGCCTGGAAAAGGCACTTCAAGTTTTAAAAAGTGGATTGCTAATTCCCATGCCCACGCGAAGGGATTTGTTGTGGTAAATGAAGGTGCAAAAGACAGGTTGCAATCCAACACGGCGGTGAGTTTGTTGCCCGTCGGGGTGATCAGGATTGAAGGGGAGTTTAAAAAAGGAGATATCGTAAGAATAGTGGATGAAAACAATCAGGAAATTGGACTGGGGCAAACAAAATACGGCAGCAAAAAGGCTGAAGGTGTGCTGGGTCTGAAAAACCAAAAACCCATCATTCATTATGATCACCTATATTTGCATTAATATCCGAATCAATCAACAGGCACATGAATCTGAAAATGACTTTTGAAGCGGTAGCCAATGCCAGCCGCAAACTCGCATTATTAAACAACACTGTTGTAAACAACCTACTGAAAGACCTTGCAGATGCGGCAGTTTCAAACACATCATCCATACTTGAAGCAAACCGGAAAGATCTGGACCGGATGGCGGTTTCTGATCCCAAATACGACCGCTTAAAGCTCACCGGACAGCGCATCAAGGATATCGCAGCCGATTTGATCAATGTGTCGGGCTTGCCTTCCCCGCTGGGTAAAACACTCGATCACCGTATCCTGTCAAACGGGTTGGATCTCACAAAAATATCCGTTCCGCTTGGTGTGGTAGGCATTATTTACGAAGCCCGGCCAAACGTCACGTTCGATGTGTTTTCATTGTGCATCAAATCAGGAAATGCCTGCATTCTGAAAGGTGGCAGCGATGCGGAATATTCCAATAAAGCCATCGTGGCAATCATTAAGGAAGTAATCGGAAAGTACGGCCTTGATGAAAATATTCTGGCTTTGTTGCCCTCTGACAGAGAAGCAACCGCTCAACTGATGCATGCGGTGGGGTATGTGGACATCATTATTCCGCGCGGAAGCCAAAACCTGATCGATTATGTGCGACAAAATGCCAAAGTACCCGTCATTGAAACCGGTGCAGGGATCGTGCATACCTACCTCGACAAGTCAGCGGACCTGGTGAAGAGCAAAACAGTTATTAAAAATGCCAAGACGCGCCGTGTGAGTGTCTGCAACGCGCTCGATTGCCTGGTTATTCATCAGGATAGACTGACTGATTTGCCGGAAATCATAAGGCCATTGCAGGAACAAAATGTAATGATATATGCTGATAAAAAAGCAATGGAGGCAATTGGTAATGATTATCCGGAAAGTTTGTTGTTCAAAGCCGAAAAAGAGCATTTCGGAACCGAATTTCTCGATTATAAAATGTCGGTAAAGACCGTTTCGAATATGGAGGAAGCGCTGGATCACATTCATACTTACAGTTCAAAGCACAGCGAAGCAATCTTAGCCGAGGATCCTGAAGCCATAGAAATATTTCTAAAAAGTGTTGATGCTGCGGCCGTGTATGCCAACACCTCCACAGCGTTCACAGATGGAGCCCAGTTTGGCCTGGGTGCCGAAATCGGCATCAGTACGCAAAAGCTGCACGCCCGCGGCCCGATGGCACTTGCCGAAATGACCAGCTACAAATGGATCATCCGCGGAGCAGGGCAGGTGAGGGGGTAGCCGTTGGCAGAATCTGTCTCAAACGCATTCCTGACCCACATCGGGATACATGTGCGGCATGCACACATTTGAGATGTTATCTGATCACCCGACATCTAAAATTTCCATGAAAAGACCATCATATTCATCACAAGCGGGATGCATGCGAAGGATGAAGTGCAAACCGAAAAGCAATAAATATTATAGACCGGCTTTTTCCTGAGCAAGCAGAATACCTCTATATATCAGCAAGCCTATCAGCACGAACCAGGGCGTGCCATGCATGAAAAAATCGAACCAGTCCTCTCCCTGCATACCGACTGCGCCGCCCCAAATCCACCTGATTTTGCCCCAGATATGTGGTTCCGGAAAAAACGGTGCAAGGCCCAGCGTCAGACTGCCCACAAGCGCCATGCGGATCCATGAATTTATTTTTGTTTCCCGGGTCATAAGCTTTAATTTTTTGTGCGAAGTAATGCCATCTCAGCTGATGGGCCAGTGATGAATATCACAACAAAAAGCCCGGACTCATAGAGCCGGGCTATCAATACCTGTATTTTCAGGATTGGACGAATTTTTTATTTATCAGCAGTCTTGGAAGCGGATACTTCTTTCTGATAAGCCTCATTCAATCCGACAATCACTTCTTTTGTGATATCCAGACTGTCATTGGCATAGAGTACGCCGCTGCCTTTGGTGTAGGTGAGTACGATCTGGAGGTTTTTATTTTTTCCATATTCCTGCAGATATCCTGATACTTTATCGTAAAGCTCCGCGTTCATGCCGGTTTCCTCCTGCATCAACTGCTGACCGAGCTGCTCCTGGTACATCATGAGATTCTGCTGCTTTTTCCGCAGGTCTTCTTCTACTGCCCGTGCCTGACTGATGGTCATGTTGCCGGCGGTTGATTGAAAGTTGCCAATTTCTCTTTGCAGACCTTCGGCGCGGTTTTGATACTCGGCATTCATTTTTTCTCTTCTCGCCATGAACTTTTTCTCCAGTTCTTTGAAGAAATCATAGTTAGTCAAAAGCGAATCTGAGTTTACGTAAGCAATTGCCAGTCCGGATGGAGCTGATGAAACATGCTCTGCTTCTGCCGAAGTACCCGCGGGTTTTCCGGTGAAATGGAGGAAATATAAAACTGCTACAGCAATTAATAGTATTATGTTTAATACGATTGATAAATTTTTCACTTTGTTGAGATTTAAATTTGAGGAGGCAAAGATAAATAAAGATTGAAAAGATAAAATGCAATTATTCAATTGTTTATAATGGTACTGCCAGTCTCTTGTTTTAAGGGCTGTCATTTCAGCTGTACCAGCATCATTCTTGCCTAAGATAGGGTATATGGGCAATGTCTGAGCAGGAATCCCGCTGCAACCTCAGTACAATTCCTTCCTGCTGTCCGATGGCGTTTCGCTGTTTTTGGGTTCGCTTATAATCATGACACCCCTTCGGGGTTTGATCAGTTTGGC
>CAYZWN010000043.1:19548-27393 GCA_964482185.1 uncultured Roseivirgaceae bacterium | reverse complement strand
TTTACACCCAGAATTGGAATTAAAGAAAATTATATTGAAACCGCGTTAGGCCCAAGACCCAATAAATACGGTATTCTCCAGATCAATTTCAGGGCCAGGGGTGACTTCATCACAGATTTTGAAAACCTGCTGCTCACCAGGGAGTATGAGTTTACGCCAATCGAATTTGACTTTGTTTCAGGCGATGAAATAGAATTGTCAACCTCATCTCAATACGAATACCTGGATGAGGACTTTGCTATTTTTCCAAAAGAATCCATCACCATACCTGTAGGCGAATATAATTTCTGGCGGCATACCATTGAGGTAAACAGCGCCAGAAGAAGACGTGTCTGGCTTGAAACAGGCTACACCTGGGGCGCTTTTTTTGACGGTCATAGAAATGATTTGAAGATGGCATTCGGGTATAAAATCAATACGCCGATATTTGTTGGTCTCGAATACGAAATGAATAAAGTTTATCTTCCGGATGGTGATTTCGTGACTGAAATTTATCGTGTTAATGGAAATGTATTCATCGGCCCCGACGTGTCGCTGACCAATTTTGTGCAGTACGACAACGTGACTGAAAGAATTGGCTGGCAATCCCGCTTTCGCTGGATTTTCAAACCCGGCAATGAAATATATCTTGTCTGGAATTCAAACATCTACAAAGGTCTGGACGAAAGCCGGTTTTCCGTACAGGAAAGTTTTACAAGACTTAAGCTGAATTATAATTTCAGGTTTTGATCATGAAAACGGCCACTTTGTAAGCAATTCACAAGCGCAAGGGTTGTTTCTCCAGATTTTTATCCGTAAAATTCAGTCATGACCATTTAAAAAAAATTAACCATGGCTTCATTACCTTTACATTCCCGGAGAAATTTTATCAAAACCTCCGCCGCCACTGTAGCCTCAGCTACCGTTTTGCCACCATTTAATATTCTGATTGCAAAACCAAAAAATCAAGGGCCTGTCATCGGTCATGGCGATTTTAAATACCGGGTCGATGTGGAGTGGGGCAGCCTGGACGCTTCAGTCACTCCTGTTAACAATTGCCACGAAATGGTAATGGACAGCAGAAAGCGTTTGATCATGATCACCGATGAGGTTAAAAATAATATCATCATATATGATAAATCAGGGAAGTTGCTGACAACATGGGGCCATGATTTTCCCGGCGGCCATGGCCTCACTCTATGGAATGCCGGAGGCGAGGAATTTCTTTTTATCTGTGATCCATCGATTGGCAAGGTGTTTAAAACAACCCTGGATGGCCGCGTTTTGCTGACACTCAGTCATCCGTCAGATATTGGTATTTATAAGCAGGAAGATGCTTTCAGGCCAACTGAGACGGCAATCGGACCAAATGGGGACATATATGTCGCTGATGGTTATGGCTCACAATTTATTATTCAATACGATGAAAATGGTGAATACATCCGGCATTTCGGAGGGAAAGGCGACGCAGATGATCAGTTTCAGACAGCGCATGGGGTTTGCCTGGATATCAGGGACAAATCCAATCCAACCTTGCTGTGCACCTCCAGAGCGCACAATTCATTCAAGCGTTTCACACTGGATGGCCGGTATTTGAGCACAATATTCCTGCCGGGTGCTTTTGTGTGCAGAGCTGTGATTGATGATGAGCAGGTGTATGCCGGCGTATGCTGGTCCAGATTGCGATATCTGAACCAAACTGATAATTCAGGCTTTGTCACCATTCTGGACAAGGATGACAAAGTCGTTTCAAATCCGGGCGGCACAGAGCCCGTTTACCGGGACGGTCAACTGCAACTGATGGTTCAAAAAGAGCAAATTTTCAAACATTGCCATGACGTTTGTATTGATGATGACAAAAACATTTATGTGTGTCAGTGGAATGCCGGAAAGACCTACCCGATCAGGCTTTTACGTGTTTGACTGAAGTAAATTATCGGGTTATTCCATTTCGGGCGTCGCGTAAAAAAGAGCCGGCATATCATACCGGCTCATACACCCAAATTACTGGTTAAGCGTATTTCTACTTATATCAGTTACCATAAAATTCACAAAACGGCCTACTCTCTCAAAATTATTTCAACAAACGGTTGGATATCTTCAACTCAGGAAAATAAATCATATGCCTAAAAATGAAAAAATTGCCTGTATTTTCCGGTCAGAAATCAGTGGCAGATTACCGAGTCATCGGAAATTTCGGTCTGCTGGATTTTTGGTGATATATAGGGAATACCCAGGTTCATTCCCCTGAGGATGAATAATCCGGCCAGGACGAACATAAAGACGGGAATTAATTTATTGATGCGCTTGCGTACGCTTAACCCAATAAAATTACCTGCGAGTGAAACCGCGAGCATAATTGGCAAAGTGCCCAAACCAAAAACAAACATATAAAGTGCTCCCTGCATTGCAGCACCCGATGCGAGGGCTCCCGCAACAGCGATATATACCAAACCGCAGGGCAGCAGGCCGTTTAGCAAACCGATGAGCAGGTTTGAAAATGTGGTCTTCTTTTTAAAAAGTTGCCCGAACTTTCTTTTAAGCCAGTTGCTGAAGTTGTACGCCGGTTTGAGCAAATACAGCTTTTGGGTATAACGTGTTGGTAAAAAAACCATCAGAATAATCAGAACGCCGGCTAGTATCGTTACTGACTGTTGAAATCCGGCGAGCGAAAGTCCCTGTCCAACGAAGCCGAAAATAAGACCAATGAAGGCGTAAGTTATTGCTCTGCCAAGGTTATAGAGTATTCTGCCCGAGATCAGTGCAGAAATATTCCCCTGCTGCACAGGGAGTGCCAGCACAATGGGGCCACACATTCCTATACAGTGAAAACTTCCAAACAGTCCGATGAGGAAAGCCGACCAGAGCATATCAGAGCGTGATTACCTTTTCGTCATAAAAATCCATTCCGGCCGATGTCCAGTTAATTTTAATTTTCCAAAGGCCCTTATTCATGCTGCCGGTCGAAATGACCTGCAACCCCGCGGCATCCGGCTTTACCTCAAACGTTTTGTCCAGGTCAGAATCGGATGGGCGGTAAAAATGAATCTTTCCTTTAATTGCTGTTTGATTATCCTGATCCGGAAACTGAAGTCTGAGTATCCGTTCAGATGAGAGATACTCGACTCCAATTGGTTTATTCAGAGATCTCGTATTGCTCATCTTATCGATCTGGCCCTGGTATTCAATTTCCTGCTTGTAGTAGTCATCCGCAACCAGATCCACCTTGTGGCCCATGAAGTAAAAAACCATGCCCAGAGTCATAATCACGAATAAAGAATAAAGTATAACAATTTTCCAGCCCCAGCTCATAGTTTAGTTTCTTATAACAGGTCCAACAAAGTTCGTTCTGATCTCATCAATCACTTCACCGTCAGCCAATAGTTGCACTTCAATTGATGTTTTCATTTTCTGGATATCCTTACGTGGCATTTCGATAAAGAAGACTGCGTCGATGCGTTCCCCTGCCTTGATAATCAGGTTTTCGTCTCCCACACGCTTTATAGTTGCCTCCGGGTGGTCTTTAATGCGTAGCTCCAGCGGCATTTCGCGGTTTGCTTTATTTATAAACTGAATATTATACAAATTGCTGATGCGCTCATTAGGCTGCTCCTGATAGAGTTGTCCGGGTACTTTTAGGACGGTAGCCTCCACATCTGTCCGTGTGAAGAGCATAAAAGCCACAACCGATACCAGCAGTGTCAGCACGGCGGCGTATCCCATTACTCTTGCAGTAAATATTTTCTCTTTTCCTTCCTCTATGCTGCTATGCGATGCATAGCGTATAAGCCCTCGCGGCCTTTCAATTTTATCCATCACCACATCGCAGGCATCGATGCAGGCTGTGCAGTTTACGCATTCGAGCTGGGTTCCATTGCGAATATCAATCCCGGTCGGACATGCATAAACACACATTTTGCAATCAATGCAATCGCCCTTGTCATCCTGTATCTTCCCCTTTTTCAGCCTGCCCCGGGGCTCACCCCGCAGCCAGTCGTACATTACAGCAATGCTATTATTGCCCAGAAATACGCCCTGAAGCCTTCCATACGGGCATACCGCAACACATATTTGCTCGCGAAGAAAAGCGAATACCATATAAAACAATCCGGTGAACACCATGAGCGCGATGAACCCGAGCAGATTCTCACCAGGCGGCTGGCTGACAATGGCCTGTAATTTATCGATTCCGATGATATAGGATAAAAAGGTGTGTGATATGATCAGAGAAATCAGAATAAAGATGACGTGCTTTGCTCCTTTCTTAAAGATTTTCTCCTGATTCCATGGCGCTGCGTTTAATTTCCTCTGTTTATTGGCATCCCCCTCGATCCAGTACTCCACTTTTCTGAATACCATTTCCATGAATATGGTTTGCGGGCACGCCCAGCCACACCAAACTCTCCCAAAAACAACCGTAAACAAAACAATGAATACGACCAGCGAAATCATGGACAGCGCAACAATATGAAAATCCTGCGGCCAGAGGTGAATACCAAATATGATAAACCTGCGCTCAAACACATCAATGAGCAAAAGTGGATCACCACCTACTTTAATAAATGGCAACCCGAACAAGATGGCCAGAAGCGCAATTGAGACGATTACTCTCAGGTTGTGAAAATGGCCGCTCGGCTTTTTAGGATAAACCCATATGCGTTTGCCTTTTTCATCTACTGTAGCGATAGAGTTGCGATACTCCTCGTCAAATTCATATAAATTTTCCATGCTTCATGTAGAACAAATACTGATAGCCAAAAACTGACTTTTATTAAATTTCAGTTGGTTGTTCTGTGGGCTCCTCGCTTGTTTGGTCTTCGATTTCAGGTGTATACAGTTGTCCTTCCGGCGCTTTGGGCGGCGGAGGATTCTTTGGCGTTGTACCAACGAAGGTGAGTATAAAACTGGACACATCACGCATTTCACTTGGAGTAAGCTGGCTCTGCCAGGCTATCATGCCTTTTTGAGGCACACCATACTTTACTATTCTGAACACGTCACTTATACTACCACCGTGTATCCAGTAGTTATCTGTTAGATTAGGTCCGATCAAACCCTGTCCTTCCGGTGCATGGCAGGCTAGGCATACCCGATCATAAATGGCTTTCCCATTAGCAAGTACTTCCGGTGCATCACTAAATTCCACATTATTCTCATCAATGTTGTTTCCTGCCCTGGCCATTATGGCTTGCTTGGCGATGCGTGCATCTTCCATTACAATATCATATTCCTCATGCATCAGAGGCAGCGCATTGAATACATGATATACCAGCAGGTAGACGATTCCCCAGACAATAGTTACATAAAAAAGCCATTTCCACCACGGAGGAAGATGATTGTCGAGTTCGCGGATACCATCGTAATTGTGATCGAGCAATATGGTTTCTTCTTTTTCAATCGGAACGGCATCTGAGGCTTTGCTCATCATTTTGCTCCACCATGACCTGGTAGTTGCAGGCACATACTCTTTGCCATCGGCAGCTGCTTTTTGCTTTTTGTCTTCAAGTATGACGATTTTGATAATGCTTACAAGGTACAACCCGATGATCAGGATCAGTACAGCCACAATTACAACAAGGCTAAGCACAACGATAAGCAGAGTTTCTACATTAGATGAGGAGGAACCTGCATCCTGGGCAAATACCGGAGAGCTTAGCATTGAAAGCAAAATAACTGGCAAAATTGCACGCATCCATTTGGTTTTTTTATTCTTAAATTGCATGACTACTTACTTTAAATCTTTAAATCGGTTTGAGTATCGCCCTCCTTTTCGTTAAGTGGAAGGCTCTTCATTTTTTCAATGTGCTTTTTATTCATAAATAGTGTTCTTACTATGGTGAAAGTAAAAAACACAAAGAAAAGGATCAGCGAAATGATCGGCCAAATTTCAACATTCTGTATTTGTTCGAAATAATGCTTAAACATCAGAATCTAAATTTACTGGGCAGATGCCGTTTCCTGAACCTTTATGTCTGTGCCAAGCCGCTGCATATAAGCGATCAGGGCGATGATATCGAGATTTGGATCTGTCTCAATATTTTCAGCCTTTAGCTGTGCCGTAATCTGATCGGCCTGCTTCTTCAAATCATCCAGAGCCTGATTTTCATAACCCTCTTCATACGGTACCCCCAGCTTGCGCATGGCTTTTACCTTTGCAGGAATGATTTCCTGATCGTAATAACTTTCGTAAAGCCATGGATAAGCCGGCATCAGTGAGCCCTGAGATGTACTCGTAGGATCGTACATGTGGTAATAATGCCATGAGTCCGGATACTTTTTGCCTAACCTGTGCAAATCCGGGCCGGTGCGTTTAGATCCCCACAGGAATGGGTGATCATACACAAATTCTCCTGCTTTGGAGTACTCCCCATAGCGCTCGGTTTCCCACCGGAATGGCCTGATCATTTGCGAATGACAGTTATTGCATCCTTCTCTGATATAAATGTCCCTGCCCGCCAGTTCGAGTGGCGTATATGGCTTCACTGCCTCAATTGTTGGTACATTTGACTTAATAAGGAATGTGGGAACCATTTCAATAATACCCCCGATCAATATGGCTACAAGTGACAAAACAGTGAATAAAACAGGTTTTCTTTCCAGTACGCTGTGCCAGCCGCCGCCCACAATTACTTTTTTCTCCAGAGCCGGAGCTTCAGCCTCTTCATTGGCAACAAATTTTCCGGCAACGGCAGTCTTGTACAGATTGTATAACATAACCAGTGCGCCAATCCAGTAAAGCAAACCGCCAAATGCACGCAGCATGTACATCGGCACGACCTGTGTTACGGTTTCGAGGAAGTTAGGATATGCAAGAATGCCATCGGCAGTAAATTGCTTCCACATAAGTGTCTGCACGAAAAACGATGCATACATCGGCAGAGCATAAAATATGATGCCCAAAGAACCTATCCAGAAATGGAAATTGGCAAGCTTTAGTGAATGTATTTTCGTATTCCACATCCTCGGAATCAGCCAGTAGAGAATTCCAAAAGTTAAAAATCCGTTCCAGCCCAATCCTCCGACATGCACGTGACCAATAATGTAGTCGGTGTAATGCGCCACCGCATTGAAATTTTTGAGCGATAGCATCGGCCCTTCAAAGGTTGACATACCGTATGCTGTAACAGCCACGACCATAAACTTCAATACAGGATCTTCGCGTACCTTATCCCATGCGCCGCGAAGGGTGAGCAGACCATTGAGCATTCCGCCCCATGACGGTGCGATCAGCATCACTGAAAATACAGTACCAAGCGATTGCGCCCAGTCAGGCAACGCTGTGTAGAGCAGGTGGTGTGGACCGGCCCAGATATAGATAAAGATCAATGACCAGAAGTGGATAATGGATAATTTATAGGAATAAACCGGTCTGTTGGCGGCCTTGGGCAAATAATAATACATCAACCCCAGAAAAGGGGTAGTAAGGAAGAATGCCACAGCATTATGGCCGTACCACCATTGAACAAGTGCATCCTGAACGCCTGCATAAAGTGAATAACTTTTTAAAAATGAAACCGGCAATTCGAAAGAGTTGACGATGTGCAATACCGCTACCGTAACTAAAGAAGCGATGTAAAACCAAATGGCGACATACATATGGCGCTCCCGACGCTTAATGATCGTGCCGATCATATTGATACCAAAAACTACCCATACAAGGGTAATAGCAATATCAATCGGCCACTCGAGTTCGGCGTATTCTTTGGAAGTGGTAATCCCTAACGGGAGCGTAATCACCGCAGAAACGATGATCAGTTGCCAACCCCAGAAGTGTATCCAACTAAGCGTATCGTCAAACATCCTCGCTTTCAGCAATCGCTGCATGGAGTGGTAAACCCCCGCGAAGATCATATTCCCCACAAATGC
>CAYZWN010000043.1:0-19538 GCA_964482185.1 uncultured Roseivirgaceae bacterium | reverse complement strand
TCGTGCAGGCTACCAAAGAGAGTCGGGAAAAACATCAGGGTGGCAATGATAATGCCTACCAGCATGCCAATGGTTCCCCAAACTACCGTCGCGATAGAAAAATACTTTACTATCTTGTTGTCGTAGCTAAATTTTTCAATTTGCATGTTTAAAAGGTTAATTTTAAATAATAAATCGCCAGGTGAAAAAAGGATAAATGGCAAATATATCCAACACCCCTTGCCAAATATATGATAATTGTCATTGAATTTGAATAAAAATATATAATCCGGCACAATTTAGACCTGTTTTTAACTACCTGTTTAATGAAGCTGAATCCATAACACTCCCTTCAATTTTTTTGGGTTTCTCAATCGGGCTGATTAAATGGCGCAATTATGATCATTTCGCATCCTTCCGCGAATATTTCATTTTTGCGCACTTGCTCAGCGTTCTGCCATTGATTGCACAAACGGGAACTGCAGGATGATTTTTTGCATAAAAACAATTATCTTTATTGCATCCAAAAAGCTTATTAGTCACTTTTTATACAGACAAACAATAATTTTAATACACCTGAAAATGAAAGCAATACAAAAATCCAAAGACGAAAAGAAACCAGCTTTTCACACCATCGACAGAAGAAATTTTGTAAAAAGATCAGGCATAGGCCTTGCCACCGCTGCCGTCGCTATGCACTGGCCAAATATCATCACGGCCAAAGCAGAACCGGATATGCCGATTAATATCGGCGTGATTGGCTGTGGCGGCAGAGGTACCGGAGCAGCCCTCGATGCGCTCAATGCCGCAACAAAAGTCATTTACCCTGAGTCAGGATACCACACAGAAGATGCTGCAGAAGGAGCAATGGCATCAGCGAAAAATGTGCGCGTCATGGCATTGGCCGATTTATTCCCCGACAGACTGCAGGGCTGCAAAGAGCAACTCAAAAAAGTGGGTATGGAAGTTAGACAAGACCTGTGTTTCTCGGGATTTGATGCCTACAAAAAATTACTGGAAGTTGAAGAAATAAATTATGTAATTCTTGCTGCTCCGCCACACTTCCGCCCAATGCATCTCCGTGCTGCTGTGGAGGCCGGTAAAAACGTCTTCATGGAGAAACCGGCAGCTGTCGATTCGGCAGGTGTGCGTTCAGTAATTGAATCCGGAGAAATGGCAAAAGCAAAAGGTCTGGCCATTGGTTCCGGCACACAGCGCAGATACGACAATGCCATGCAGGAAAATGTGAAAAGAGTCCAGGACGGCGCCATTGGTGAAATCCGCTCTGCAGTTGCCCGCTGGCTGGGTGGCGAAATATGGGTAGTAGAACCCCAGCCTGAATGGACAGAAATGGAAGCGCAACTGCGCAACTGGAATTATTACTGCTGGCTTTCCGGTGATATCATCGTTGAGCAATTTGTTCACTCCATCGATCTGATCAACTGGGTGCTGCAGGCCAATCCGCTCAAGGCAGTCGGTATCGGTGGCCGCCAGGTGCGCACCGATCCCCGAAAGTATGGCAATGTCTATGATCACTTTGCCGTACAATACGAATATCCCAACGACATCACTGTCTTCGCCCTGGATAAGCAGATCAACGGCGGGTCACACTTTGTGGACGATTCTGTGATCGGTTCTGATGGCAGAGCCAATTTTGCATACAGAACCATGGGCTACACGTCCAAAAGCGGGTCGTGGCGGTTCAGAGGCGAGCGCAATAATCCCTACCAGGTGGAGCACGAAGTGCTTATCAACAGCATCAGGACAGGCAATCCGATCAACGAGGCAAAGCAAATGGCCGATTCGACCCTGACTGCAATCATGGGCAGGGAGGTTTGCTACAGCGGTGCAGAGCTTGACTGGGAAACGGCAATGAACCTGACCAAGGAATTGAAACCAGTCGCTTATGAGTTCGGCCCCAATCCGGTTGATCCGGTGCCGATGCCCGGGAAATATTTGATTTCCTGATAGGAAACACCGCCTTCTGAACTATAAATCAACATGATAATAGGGCTGTTTCACGCGGCCCTTTTTTCTTTGGCCAAAGTGCAAAACACTGTCTTTCTTATTGCCGGATTGGTTGTGCAGCCTTGACTTTTATATTTCAGGAAAAGTCTGCATTCCTTTTCTCAAAGTTGCTTTTACCTTACCATTCCTGTCCGATATCGCCCATATCAGGTTTTAAAAACGGACAAATCAGAGAAAATAATTTCATGTTGTATCGCGCATGTCATTGATATCCAATTACATGAATTTTCCGGAATGATTTTCTCCGGCTAAAAGCAAAAACGCTTCAATCAAAATGATTTCATTCCTCAGATTCTTGCCCGCTTTTTTGGTTGTTACCTGTGCAGCCTGGCCGGCTATGTCTCAAACTGAAAAGAAAAATGACGTCGTCATCACCGTCAAGATCGATGGACGTGAAAAAGATATTGAGACTTATTTTGAAGAATGGGGAGAGTCGTTTGGCAGAAAGATAGAGCGCATGTTTGAGGATTCCCGTATTCAGTTTGATCTGGGTGAAGATCGTTTTGAAATGGAACTCGGGAATATATGCCTCAATCTTGATGATATCGCCGAATCCATAGCCATGGCGGTTACAAAGGCAGTTACGAATATGACCATAGAGCTGGATAACATAGATCCTGTTGACATAGATCGCAATAAAATTACTTTTAATAATAATGATGAAGACCTCGGTGCAATGATTGAAGAAATTGAGCAGAAGTATCATTCAAAAGTCAAGAATATTGACAAAATGAAAATAAAAATCCGTGAAGACTATGTTAAGATCGATCTTGAAGCTACCTTAGAGAATGGGAAAAAAGTAAACAAAGTGAAAATCTTTGCTCATCGATAGGTGCTGAATCATCCCGATGGGCCTGCCTAACTATTAGTCGAAACCTCCGGTCATAAGCCCGGAGGTTTTTTAGTAATCACGGTAATGCCACTTTCACCGTGTCCTGAGAACAACTTTCCATGATTAGCCTTACCTCGTTGATCGTAACGATTTGCACGGTGTCTCCAAAAACAGTATAGATGTAAGTTGCGATTTCTGCTAACTCCAAATCAGTGATGCTGAGATTTGCAGGCATGGGTTGGTTGAATACCACTCCATTTACGACAATTTCGCCTTGCTGCCCATATCGCATTCCGCAAATAACCTTATCCCGGTTGAGCAGCATGTAGTCAGAATTTTTCAGCGGGGGATAAAGCCGGGCAAGACCTGAGCCATCCGGCTGATGACAATTTGCGCAATACAAGCCGTACAGTCTTTTGCCCTCTGACAAATATTGCATCAACCTGATTTTTGTTCGCTGATCCAGATGATCAAACCGTGCCGAATCGGAAGGTGCACGCTCGCAAGCCTGCAAAAAGGCAATGATCGTGATGATGGCATAGGCTTTTTTTATCATTTGGGGTACTCTTTGAGCAGGCGGTCAATATCATTGATAAGTTGATCCACTTTCTCGGGTTTGGTGCCATCATAAATACCCCTGATTCTTTTTTCTTTATCAACCAGCAGGAAAGCGCCTGAATGCAGAATTCCTCCTGGTTCATCCGGGTCCTCGCGAGCGGTTACCATATAGCTGGTCTGGCCAATTTCATAAATTTCTTCCTGACTTCCGGTTACGAACTGCCAGGTGTTGCCTGTTATGCCAAGCCGGTCAGCAAATTCGTTCAAAACGGCCACGGAGTCATGCTTCGAATCGAGCGTATGGGATAGAATCATCACTTCCGGATGGTCTTTGTATTTACCGTAAATGCGCAACATCTGGGTTTTCATGATCGGGCAAATAGTCGGACAAGTGGTAAAGAAAAAATCAGCCACATATACTTTCCCTTCGAAGGTGCTTTGAGTAACCGTTTCACCATATTGATTGATGAAAGAGAAATCAGGAATGGTGTGATAAATGGTATCGGCTTTGATTTTACCTTCAAATGTCACATTTCTAACTTCTTTCCTGCCGAGGATTGGAAGTTTGCCGTTCTCTGATACACAGGAAACCATTAGCATGGCCGGGAGATACAACCAGATTATAATTTTCATTTTTGCAATTCGGTTTAAAGCGTCAGTGAATTTTTGGTGCCCGGGATGTGCTGTTGCAGTTGCACTGCGAATCAGCCCCCCCCATATTATGTAAACTTAGTTTTTAGCTATCTGATTTAGAAGTGTTTTTTATCAGAGATCTTACCGCCAGGAATATGAGAATCACGCCAACCACGACGCCGCCCACGATCAATATCTGATTGATACCATCTTTGAAAATGGCCAGAGCAACTATAGAAAGCAGAAAGATGACTCCCGCATGGCTCATGGACTTATACTGATCTATAGTTTTGGTAAATTTATCATTTTGCAAAGCCTTGTTGGCAAAATGGATGATATGATGATAACCCAACAATGCCACCACGAATCCCATTTTGACCCAAAACCAAATGCTTGAAAAATATGGATGCATGATGCCAAGGCCAAAAATGATAGACAACAAGGCCGCAGGCCAGCCGATTTTCATCCATATAAATTTTGCCATTTGCTTGTATTGGCTCAGCAGAATGCTGCGATCGGGCTCGGCTTTATTGCTTGCCTCAAGCTGGTACATAAACAATCTGGGCATGTACAGGAGTACGCCCATCCAAACGATAATCGAAACAACATGCAGTGTTTTAAGTGTTAATATTAGCATCTGAGTAACATTTAAGTAGTTAACAATGATTCAGCGAAGTTAGTTTTTAAAAGCGAAGCGGAAACAAAAAGTAGCGGTTTATTCCAATACATCTATCCTGTCACCTAAACTGACCACTCCCTCGTTAAGAGCAATCATATTCTGCCCGAAAAGCAACTTGTTGCCTTGTTTGCGGTAGGTATTCAGCGTTTGCAATGGTTCTTTGCCCCGCTCGCCTGTTTCGGGATCAATGGTTGTAATCACGCATCTGGCGCATGGTTTTATGATCTGAAATTTTACTTTGCCGATTTTGATTTTTTTCCAGTGATCTTCTTCATATGGGCCTGTACCATCAATAACCAGATTTGGCCTGAATCTTTTCATCTCCAGTTGCTGACCAATTCTTTCATTCAGGTCGTCCAGGGAGGCTTTATTTGCGAGCAGAAACGGATAGCCATCGGAAAGACTGGTTTGTACCGGCTTATTAACCATTTCAGGTTCGACCAGCCTATGGGCATCATTTGACATATAGACGAGTTTACATTTTTTATCAAGCATGACAGAAAACCAATTATCCACCGCCAATTCCGGCCAAACGACCTTGATGACGTCCCCCCAGATTTCAGCATGGAGTAATGCTCCTGTTTCGCTGACCAATGGAAGCGCATGCTTCACTTCAGGCTCAGAATTATACCAAACCTGCATTTCATTTTTCACAATATCAATACTGAACTGCGACATGCCCGGCAATTCGCGCTGAGAGAGAAAGCGATTTTCTTCATCAATGAGCATCCAGCGACGATCATTGACAAGTCCGCGCTCTTCGACTGATGAATTGCCGGGCGATATGCCTGCGATCGATTTGATTGGATAGATTATAATGTCTTTAAGCGTTTTCATTTTGAATATTTTGGTTGATATAATGAACAATACCTGAAAAATCCTCCGGATGGAACCACTTGAATTCCGGGTCTTTTTTAAACCAGGTAAGTTGCCTTCTGGCATATCTGCGTGAATTTCTTTTCAGTAGCCTGATGGCTTCTTTCTTATCATATTTCCCGTCAAGAAATTCAAAAATCTCCTTATAGCCAACTGTTTTAAGCGCGTTCAGATGCCTGAAAGAATAAAAGCGCTCAGCTTCATCAAATAATTCATCGGCGATCATCTGATCCATTCGTTGTTCGATACGAGTAAAGAGCTCTTCCCTTTCGCGATCAAGCCCAATTTTGATGATCCCGAAGTCTCTTTCAGTTTTTCTGTCATCCCGGAATGATGAGTAGGGCATCCCGGCACCCCGGCAAATCTCAAGCGCCCTGATGATCCGCTGGGTATTGTTTGTGTCTGCCGTTTCGTAATATGCAGGGTCTTTGTGCCGAAGTTCTTCCACCAGCGGCTCCAGCCCATGTCGGTCCAGCTCTTCATATAATTCCTTTCTGAACACAGGATCAACTTCAGGAATATCATTCATGCCATCGCAAACTGCCTGCAGATAAAGCCCGGATCCGCCGGTTATAATGGCTACATTACGCTTTTTAAACAACTCATCAAGTAATTCAATGACCGCAAGTTCATATTTGCCGGCGCTGAATTCGTTGTGAATAGAAAGAAAATCGACAAAGTGATGGGGAATGCCCTCCATCTCAGCCGGCCTGGGTTTCGCCGTGCCAATAGCCAGTTCCTTAAAAAATTGCCTGGAATCAGCAGAAATGATTTCACAATGAAGCGTTTTTGCAAGTCTGATGCATAAACCAGTCTTACCAACTGCCGTAGGGCCTGCAATGACGATGAGATATTTTTTTGATCTCAATGCTGTGTTTTTAGTTCATATTCTCAAAAATACACAACAATGTAAGATGAGTATGGTTGAAAATAGAAAAAAACTAATATTTTGTTTAATTTTATGGGGTTTATCTCAAATCAAAACCAAATGCTAAAAGGGAACAACCAGGATTTACTCATTGATCAGCCGGAACAGGCGCTTCCGGCATCAGAAAATGGTCAGGGACGAGAATCCGGGAAATGTATTTTCAGGATTGAAAATGGCATCATCACGAAGGTTCAGGAAACTAAGCCCAACATTTTCAATTGTGATATTAATAAGATGAAAGGCAAGCCGGTAGAGACACTATTTCCGGAATACCAGCCTGACGGACGCCTGTCTGTGGAGAAATTCAGAACGATAGTCGGGAGTTTGAAAACCGGTTTCCCTGTAACTGCGAATTTACAAATCAAAACTTCTGGGCAGCGTTTGTTTTATTCTGAAGTAAGTCTTTTCACTTTTGAGCATAACAGGTATTACCTGACAATTTCACCAAAGAAATTTGAGATATCAGCAGGCCGACATCCTTTAAATCCCCAGGAGCAAATCAATATTCACAATCTGGTGATTGACGGATCATTGATGTTTAAGTGTTACGATGTTGATGGTTCAGTATATTATTTAAACAGCGCTTATCTTGAATTTACCGGCACTTCCTTTAATCATCAGTTGCGAGAGGGATGGATACATACCTTGCACAATGGAGATAAAAAGAGAATCCGACGAATTATTGATCAGGCTATCAGAAACCGGGAAAAATACCATGTTAGCTACAGACTTGAGAAATCAGATAACAGTTATGCCTTCGTCTATGAATCAGGCTTGCCATTGTTTGGAAAAAACGGGGAATTCAATGGCATTGCATCAGCTCTGATCGATCTGTCGAATATTGACCAGAAAACCAAAATATTCGATTTTCAGGATCAGGATAAGGTCAAAGAAGATCTTACTGAGGTCAGCGATGCGGCGCCGGTACTGTTCAAGATGTCGAACAGCAAGAATGAGTTTTACTACTTCAGCAACCAGTGGATCAATTTTACAGGAAGACCGCTCAAAGATCAAAAGTTTGATGGATGGTATGAGAATGTATATGAATATGACTTAGAGTCAGTGAAAACAACGATCCAGGCGGCCTTCAGCAAGAGAAAAAAATACGGCATTATCTACAGAATCTACGACAACAAACGACAGTTGAGGTGGATGCACGAGGCGGGCATCCCGCTGTATGAAACTGAGGGAGATTTTTCAGGGTATATTTCCGCGACGATTGACATTACAGATAAGAAAATCGAGGAGGATGAGCGCAATCTGCAGGAAGCGCTGAAAGAATCGGAAAGGAAATTACATAATTCGCTCGAGAAATCGCATCTTATCGCCTTTTCGCTTGAAAAAGCAGGCAAGATTACTTTTTGTAACGAGGCATTATGTGAGGTTACGGGGAAAACAAAAAGTGAGATGGTGGGAGAATACTTTTTTAAGTGTCTTTTCCCGGATCATTTGCAGGAGGAAGCCAGGGATTTTCTGAATAACATTATACACAACAGTGGGTACGTAAACACTTTTGAAGGCCATATTGCCAACAAAAACGGAAAGTCCATTATTCTCAAGCTCAGCTCAGTTGTGCTTTATAATGCCAAAGGACAAATAGCAGGCGTGACGCTGGTTGGAGAAAACGTAACCGAAAAGCGAAAAATACAGGAAGAGCTGAAACAGAGCAATGATCAGCTCCGGGAACTGTTTGACAATGCCAACGACCTGATTCAGATCTTTGACTTAAACGGAGATTTGAAATTTGTAAATAAAATCTGGAGAGAAAAACTAGGTTATAAGGATGAGGAAATAAAAAAACTCAAGTTTAAAGATATTATCCATCCGGATTACATCAGCAAGACCACCATTGCCCTTGAATTGATCATTGAAGGTAAGAATGTCGATAAATTTGATACAGTTTTCGTCGCCAAAAACGGGAAGAATATTCATCTCACCGGAGGCGTCAACTGTTCTTTCAGGAATGGCAAACCGGTAGAATTTAAGGGAATTTTCCACGACATTACAGAAAGGATAAGAGCAGAAAAAGCGCAGGCACTCTACTACAAGATTGCCAACATGACGATTCACAGCTCAAACATCGAATCGTTGTTTGCGAATATCCATCACGAGCTTAGCAATATCATAGAGGCCAAGAACTTCTACGTAGCCCTTGTGGATAAAGAAGACAAAAAGATCAATTTTCCTTATTTCATCGACGAGCAATCACCGGGTGTTCAGCACAAATTTGAGCGCGCACTTAGCAATGGCATCACAGAATACGCGATGGGGTCAAACAAACCATTGTTTTTATATGAAAAGGATATCATAAATCTCCAGTATCACAACAAAATCGTTCTTGAAGGACCCATACCAAAAATATGGTTAGGCGTTCCGCTCAAAATTGCCAACAGGGTGATCGGGTTGATCTCTTTGCAATGTTATAACATGGGTGAGACCTATTCCTACAAAGATCTCGAACTGCTCGATTTTATATCCGGACAGGTTGCGCTGGCAATTGAACGGAAGCAAAAAGAACACAAGATTTATGAGCAGTCGGCAAGGCTCAAGGCCATTTTTGAAAGTAGCAGTCACCTGATTTGGTCGGTGGACAGAAACTTCGAATTTACATCATTCAACCAGAACTACTTCAAAACCAATAAGGACTGCTACAATATCGACCCGATCGACAAGAACATGCAGTATAAGAATTCAAAAAAATTATCGAAGGAGCACCAGTTCTGGAGAGATCGGTACAAGGAAGTTTTTGAAGGAAGATTTTTGCATTTTGAGACAGCGCTCCTTAATAAGTATAACAAAGAGGAAGTCTGGAAAGAGATTTATTTAAATCCTATTTATCAGGAGGACGGACAAATTCAGGAAGTATTTGGTATAGCGCATGATATCACCCAAAAACGCGCCTCTGACCTGGCCCTTAAAGAAAGCGAAGAAAAATTCAGAAATATATTTGAATCATTTCAGGACATCTATTTCAGGTGCGATAAGAAAGGAACCATTTCAATGGTAAGCCCTTCGGTGAAGGAATTGCTCGGTTTTGATGAGGAGTTTGTGGTCGGCAATAACATAGTCAACTTTTACCCAAATACGGAGGAAGCAAAACAACTTGTCAAAAAGCTTGTCAGGGAAAAAAGCCTGCGCAACGTGGAGGCATCTGTGAAAACCAAATCCGGAGAAGAAATACAACTTTTATGCAACATCCGCCTGCTGTATCGGGACGAAAATTATGTTTATCTTGAAGGAGTAGCCAGAGATATCACAAAACTGAGTGAGGCCAATCTTGAGTTGCAAAAGGCCAAGGAAATAGCCGAGTATTCATTAAAAGTCAAAGAAAACTTCCTGGCTAACATGAGTCATGAAATCCGTACGCCGATGAACGGCGTGATCGGTACCATTGATCTGCTCAACACCACGGCTTTGGATGAGGAGCAACACAGACACGTTCAGACCATCAAGAAATCCTCTGAAACGCTGCTTAACATTCTCAATGACATTCTGGACTTATCAAAAATTGAAGCCGGAAAACTTGAATTAAAGAATAAACCCATCAGGATAAAAAATACAATGGAGAAGCTGTACGCACTCTTCTCCCAACAAGCCCAGTCAAAAGATATCAACCTGTATTATCACATGGACAAAAACTTACCTGAAAAGGTAAAAATCGATGAAACAAGATTGTTGCAGGTTTTATCCAATCTGACATCCAATGCGATTAAATTCACAGATGGTGGAGGCTCAATCAATATCAGTCTGAAAACCATCGTAAAAACCGGAAAAAAGAATATTATCAAGGTTGTGGTAAGTGATAGCGGCATCGGCATATCACAGGAAAACATCAGAAAACTATTCAGTAGTTTTAGTCAAATCGAAGACTCCTCGACAAAAACCTTTGGCGGCACAGGTCTTGGGCTTTCCATATCCAAGGAGATGTGCAAACTGATGGGCGGAGATATTGGTGTTTATTCAGCATTGGGCCTGGGCAGCTCGTTTTGGTTCACCTTTGAGGCCTTTGATACCAATGAAGATGTAATCGACGACGAGGAATTGCTGAAAAGCGACGTGGTGATCACTAATTTCTTTAGTGACAGGGTGCCGGTGGTATTGCTCGTGGATGATAATATGGTAAATCGCCAGGTGGCCGGTGAAATACTTAAAAAATCAGGTTGTGAGGTGGAATTAGCTGTTAATGGCCAGGATGCTATTAATAAAGCAAAAAGGAGGAACTATGATGTGATTTTCATGGACATTCAGATGCCTGATATGGATGGTGTAACCGCAACGCGAAAAATAAAAGAACTTGGCATTAAAAATCTTGCACCAATAGTTGCCATGACAGCCTACTCCATGAAGGAAGACAAAGAAAGGTTCATAAAATCCGGCCTTGATGATTATATTTCAAAACCGATCAAGGCAAATGAGTTGCTCAATAAAATCCGCACACTGCTCAATATCAACAAGACAGAAATAACCATTGAGCACGTTCCGGCTGAAAGTCAGTTTAGCATCATTAATCAGGATGTCGTAGATCAGTTGATAAAATATGGAGGAGAAGAGATGGTGATAAATGTTTTTAAGGATTTTGTAAACGAGACCGATGAGCAGATCAAAAGTTGCATTCTTTCACTTGATGATGGCAACTTCGAAAATATTTTGATTAATTTGCATACATTGAAAGGTAACGCAGGTACTATGGGAATTGAGCGGGTTTCTAATCAAACCTTCGAAATTGAGGCCAGACTTAAAAGGGAAAAGAAGATATATGACGGCCTGATGGAAGAATTGAATGAACTGAACCAAAAGTTTGAAGAATTCAAAAACTATTATCCAACTTTTCTAAATAAATGATCATGGATTCAAAAAAAGTACTCATCGCAGAAGATAGCTCTGTGATTCAAAACCTCACGAAAAAAATACTGCAAATTCAGAACTATCAGATTTTTTCTGCAAAAAACGGACTGGAAGTTCTTTCATTGCTCGAAAACGATCATTTTGATATCATCCTTATGGATATCAATATGCCCAAAATGGATGGTATGGAATGTGCTGAAAAAATCAGGGCGCTCAATGATCCAAAAAAAGCAAGCATTCCGATTGTGGCCATTACAGGCAATGCCCGCAACTACACAATGGAAGAGTTTAATAAAGCTGGCATCAACGAATACCTTCAAAAGCCCCTGAATTTTGATGTGCTTGTCGAAACAGTGAAGAAGTTAACAAGCTAAATGGATATTAAGTATTCTAAACACTTTCTCAATAAACTCGAGGACGTTTTTTCAGAATCAGAATACATACTAAGATACGAAAAGGGAAGTTTTAAATCCGGCTATTGTATTATTCATGATACAAAGGTAGTCGTAGTGAATAAGTTCTACTCCCTCGAAGGCAAAATCAATTGCCTGGTCGACATTCTCAAATCCATTGATTTTGATGCCAAGCGACTAAGCGAGAAAAATTTAAAATTGTACCACCAAATCAAAACTGACCATTGAGATTTGATGTCACTTTTCTCGGAACCGGCACTTCCCAGGGTGTCCCGGTGATAGCATGCAATTGTCCTGTCTGCCTTTCAAATAATCCCAAAGACAAAAGACTCAGAACCTCTGCCCTAATTGAAACAGATCAAATGAGTATTGTGATCGACTCAGGGCCAGATTTCAGATATCAGGTTTTGCGGGCAGGCCTGAAAAAGCTCGATGCAATACTTTTCACTCATGAGCACAGAGATCATATTGCCGGCCTTGATGATGTGCGCAGTTACAATTTTCTTCAGAAAAAGGCAATGCCAGTCTATGGAAGTCGCCGCGTAATCGAACAGATCAGGCGAGAATTTCATTATGTTTTCGAAAGTAACTATCCGGGCATTCCACAACTGGAAATTCACGAAATATCCAATGATCCATTTACAATCAGTAACCTATCCGTGATGCCTATTGAGGTATTCCATCATAAATTGCCGGTGCAGGGATTTCGGTTTGGCGAATTTACCTACATCACCGACGCAAATTCAATTCCCGCTGCAGAGTTTGAAAAGATCAAAGGAACCCGGATACTGGTAATAAACGCGCTCCAGAAAAATGATCACGTATCACATTTTACACTTGACGAAGCTCTGGAGATTATTGAAAAATTGCACCCAGAGCAAGCATACCTCACCCACATAAGCCACAACCTCGGGCTGCACGAAGAAATCTGCAGGGAGCTTCCGGAAAACGTCTTTCTGGCCTGGGACGGACTTACAATTCATTTGTAGCGTGCACAACAGTTACTACTTTTTAAGGCAGTTGACCACCAGGTTGCAGGGTATTTGCTCCGGCATGCGCATAGCAGAAATCTATTCCCAAAGCAAAGATGAGTTGATCATTGCATTGTCAGGTTCAGAAAATACCTTTTTCATCAATGCGCATCTGGCCCCCGATTTCTGTTGCCTCTCGTTTCCTTCAAGCCTGTCGCGCGCGAAGAAAAATAGTGTTGACTTGTTTAGAATGTTCATGAATCTGGCTGTAGTCGATATAGTACAAATCGAAAACGACAGAAGCTTTTACTTTCAACTGGACGGAGGATTTCAACTTCTGTTCAAAATGCATGGTAAAAGGTCAAATATTGTTGGATTACACGAAGGAAAGGTCGTTGAACTGTTCAGGAAAAATTTGATCAAAGATACACACCTCGCCCCGGAAACATTATCCCGAAACATTCATTTTTCCCGGGAAGGCTTTTACAATTCAAGCGGTGATTTAAAAACCCTGCTCCCAACTTTTGGGAGAGATTTTGAACCATACTTCCAGAAGCATCGATACGATGAAAAGCCGTTGGAAGTAAAATTCGAAATCGTGTCTGGTTTACTGGAATATTTGAAGAACCCAACCTATTACCTTCATATGGATGAGCGGCTTTATCCGGAAATCAGCCTATACAGGCGAAGGGATAATGATGCCGTAATTATTGAGCCGCTTGCAGCCCTCAATGCGCTGTATAAAGCTTATATAATTGATTACAGGCAGGAAAATGAAAAGCGAAGTATAGTCAGGCAAATCGATGAGCGCATCAGGAAGTCAGAGGCGTATCTGTCGAAATCGATGGATAAACTCGAAAGTCTCCAGAAAGAGTCCGGCTATGCCCGTATTGCCGATCTGATCATGGCTAACCTGCATTCAATCAGACCGCATCAATCAGAGGTGGAATTGATTGATTTTTACACACAGAAACCGGCCATGATTAAGCTTAATCCAATGCTTTCACCTCAACTGAACGCTGAAAGATATTACCGAAAATCCAGGAAGCAACAAATTGAGATCGGGCAACTTAAAATCCAGATTGATGAGAAATTGGCACAAATCGACCGCTTGAATCTTCAAAAGAAAGATATTATGTCGGTGGAGTCGATCAAACAGCTAAAAAAGCAAAGCCCACACGTAGAAGAAAAAGCCGGGAATCTCCCGTTTCATGTTGTAATATGGACAGGTTTTGAAATACTTATAGGTAAAAATGCCAGAAGCAACGAAGCTTTGACATTTGGTACTGCCGGCAAAGATGACCTTTTTTTACATGCGAAAGATGTGCCCGGATCCCATGTAATAATTCGGGCTAAAACGAAACAAAATTTTCCGTCTCAGGTCATTGAGCAAGCGGCAGGCTATGCCGCCTTCTATTCAAAAAGCAAGGGAGAACGCTTGGTAAGTGTACTATATACACCAAAAAAGTACGTACGAAAAGCCAAAGGCATGCCGCCGGGAACAGTAATCGTGACAAATGAAAAAGTGATACTGGCAAGCCCGGAAGATTTCAAAAAATAAGGTTTTCTCTGGATTTAATATTATCGACCGGGAAATGTTGCACAAACTGAATTTTTGGTATCTCTGACACCTTTTGCCTGATTTCATTGAGAGGCAAACTACTCTCAAAGCCTCTAAGCAAAATCAGGTAATCAAACCGGTTGAGTTCCGGTACGATGAATGCCTTGTTGGTATTGAAATCAGAAATTGATTTATTTTTTAAAAGGCGTAAAGAACTGTGTTCTGTTTCATATATATAGTTGGATATCAATAAATTATGTCCCTTTATAAACTCAATTTCGATATCCTGGTTTTTTGCCAAATGGATACCAAGCACGGAGTTCAGGTACCATGCCAGCTTGTATTCTTTGAGTTCTGTGATGATTCCAATTAGTGAAAAATCATAATCAGCTTCTGCTTCAAGTTTCTTTTTTTTCAGGGCCATATTGTAATCAATTGGTTTTGCATGTGCGGAATGTACAAATTATAATACGGTGCATGCTTGCAAATTTTATCAAATCTCTGACTTTTTTACAGATCGATTTAACAATTATTTAAAAACACCTAAGAAAAAGCACAGAGGGCTAAAAAATGAACTTTGAAAAATAGTTTGACAATAAAATAAGAAATGTATTTCTTTGCACTGAGTTTTAACAAAATCTACGAAATAAAATGTCAGAAATTGCACAAAAAGTAAAGGGAATCATCATCGATAAACTGGGAGTTGAAGAATCAGAAGTTACTCCTGAAGCGAGCTTTACAAATGACTTAGGAGCTGATTCACTGGACACAGTTGAGCTTATCATGGAATTTGAAAAAGAGTTCAATATTTCTATTCCCGACGATCAGGCTGAAAATATCGCAACAGTTGGTCAGGCAATTGCCTACCTTGAAGAAAACGTAAAAAGCTGATACTTTTTCAAGTAATAATTCTTTTATGAATTTAAAAAGAGTTGTAGTTACCGGGTTAGGAGCGCTAACACCGCTTGGCAATAACGTCAATGACTTTTGGAGCGGGTTGGTAAACGGTGTTAGTGGAGCCGCCCGCATTACCCGGTTTGACCCGGAAAAATTCAAAACTCAATTTGCATGCGAGTTGAAAAATTTTGATCCGGGTGATTTCCTTGACAGGAAAGAAGCCAGAAAAATGGACCTCTTCACCATTTTTGCAATGGTGGCCACGCAGGAAGCCTTTGATGATTCAGGTCTTAACGTAGAAAAAATAAACGGTGACCGGGCCGGGGTAATTTGGGGTTCAGGAATAGGCGGTATAACTACATTTCAGCATGAGGTTGAAGCGTTTGTCGATGGAGGCAGGATACCGAGATACAACCCGTTTTTTATTCCTAAAATGATTGCCGATATCAGCCCCGGTTATTTAAGTATTAAGTACGGGTTCAGAGGGCCAAATTTTGCAACTGTTTCTGCGTGCGCTTCAGCAACCAACGCAATTGTTGAATCATTCAATTATATCAGATTGGGCAAGGCCGACGTCATGATCACCGGAGGGTCTGAAGCATCGGTAGTAGAATCAGGGATTGGTGGATTCAATGCCATGCGGGCGCTTTCGGAGAGAAATGATGATCCTGAAACAGCTTCAAGGCCGTTTGACAAGGATAGGGATGGCTTTGTACTGGGAGAAGGTGGTGCCACCCTTATTCTCGAAGAATTGGAACACGCACTCAACAGGGGAGCAAAAATTTATGCAGAATTGGTAGGTGGAGGGCTATCCGCTGATGCGCATCATATCACCGCTCCGCATCCGGAAGGATTGGGCGCCACAAAGGTAATGCTCAATGCCCTGGAAGATGCCCACATGCAGCCTGAAGAGATTGATTACATCAATGTCCATGGCACCTCCACACCACTGGGTGATATAAGCGAAACAAAAGCCGTAAAAGCTGTTTTTGGCGAACACGCCTATAAACTCAATATCAGTTCTACAAAATCTATGACCGGCCATCTGCTTGGTGCGGCGGGTGCTGTAGAGTCTGTGGCTTCAATTCTCGCAGTTAAAAATAATATCGTACCCCCTACGATCAATCACTTTACAGATGATGATCAGATCGATAATAAACTGAATTTTACTTTTAATAAGGCTCAGCAGAGAGAAGTCAATGCCGCCTTGAGTAACACTTTTGGATTTGGGGGACACAACTTCTCTGTAATTTTTAAGAAGTTTAACTAAAACATAATTCCTTTGATAGGAAGGATCCTTAGCATATTTAATAAGGGTTCTAAAAGCAATAGCAGTCTTAAACGGTCTATTAAATCTATTGCAGGTGTAACCCCCCATAATATTGAGTTGTACAAGCTGGCAACCCAGCACAGAAGCATTGCCAGGCAAAACGATGTGGGGCTGCGGGAATCAAACGAAAGGCTTGAATACCTCGGAGATGCCATCCTCGGCTCAATCATCGCAGAGTACCTTTTTAAAAAATTCCCATTAAAGGACGAGGGCTTTCTTACAGAAATCCGAAGCAGAATAGTAAACAGGGATGCTCTCAACACCGCGGCACGCAACATGGGCATTCTTGCGATTGTTGAATACACCAACAATCGCAAGAGCAAACAGGCTTACAAGTCTATCTACGGCGATACCCTGGAAGCGCTGATCGGGGCCATCTATCTGGACAGAGGCTATAAGGCAACGAGGAAATTCATTTTATCAAAATTGCTCCGGCAGCAATACGACCTCGATACAATCATTCAAAACAATCCCAATTACAAGAGCAAAGTCATTGAGTGGGCACATCGGCAGAATAAGGATATTAAATTTGAAATTACTGAAATCAAGGGGGCTAGCCACAGCCGCCAGTTCAGGGCCATGCTGCAGGTGGAGGGTGAAGTGGTTGCCGAGGGCAATGGATTCAGCAAAAAGAAAGCAGAACAGGATGCCGCACAAAAATCATGTGAAAAACTGCATATAGAATAGTATATTTGACCCCTCTTATCGTTGAATAATACATGGCCAAAATCAAGGTAGCAGGGGCTGCACTCAACCAAATCCCCTTACATTGGGAAAATAATCTTCAGAACATCAGGAATGTCATCGCACTGGCTAAATCGCAAGATGTAAAAATTCTTTGCCTTCCGGAATTATGTCTTACCGGATACGGATGCGAAGACCTTTTTCTTAGCGACTGGGTGTCGGACAAAGCTTTGTCCTTGCTTCCGGAGCTGGTACGTTTGTCGGAAGGCATTGCAGTAAGTATCGGTCTGCCCATGCGCATAGATGGCATCACCTATAACTGCGTTGCTGTTTGTGTCGATGGAAAAATCCTTGGCATCACTGCCAAACAGTTTCTGGCCAATGATGGTGTGCACTACGAACCCAGGTGGTTTACAGCCTGGAAACCAGGTGAAAAAATTTCATTAAATATTGAAAATGAGTTGATTCCTTTTGGCGACATCACTTATGATCTTTTCGGGGTACATACCGGGTTTGAGATTTGTGAAGATGCCTGGAGACCTGACAGACCCGCATCCAGGATGACCGATAAGCGCATCAGACTAATCCTGAATCCAAGTGCGAGTCATTTTGCTTTTGGCAAGTCGGAAACCAGAGAGGAATTGGTGTTGGAGAGCTCTAAGAAATTCCAATGCTATTATCTATACGCCAACCTGCTTGGCAATGAGGCGGGAAGAATGATATACGATGGTGAAATCGTAATTGCCGGTCACGGCCGCTTACTCCAATACAATCACAAATTGTCGTTTCGCCAGGTAAATCTCGTCAGTGCTGAAATCGATCCGGACGAAAATACCCCAGAAGCTCGTTTTGAATCCATTCCAAAGGAAAATAAACTCGAAATATTCGTCCAGGCTGAGGCGCTTGCACTGTTTGACTACATGCGGAAAAGTTACAGTAAAGGATTTGTGCTTTCCCTCTCCGGAGGCGCCGACTCATCAACCTGTGCGCTGTTGGTTGCCGAAATGGTGCGAAGAAGCATTCGGGAGCTTGGATTTAGAGAGGTATTGCGATTATTGCATATGGAGCATCTTTCAGCTGAATCTGAAACTTTAGGCAAAAAAGAACAGAGAAAATTCATTGTAGGTCAAATCCTTCATTGTGCATACCAGGGCACGGTCAATTCATCAGGGCAAACTCTGGAAAGCGCCAGATTGCTTGCAGAAGATATTGGTGCAAAATTCAGTGAATGGAAAATTGACGATGAAGTGATTGCATATACCCGCAAAATAGAAAAAGCTATTGGAAGAAATCTCAATTGGGCAGATGACGACATCACATTGCAAAACATACAGTCAAGGTCCAGGGCACCGGGCATCTGGATGCTCGCGAATTTAAAGCAGGCATTATTGCTTGTTACATCAAACAGAAGCGAGGGCGATGTCGGTTATGCCACCATGGACGGTGATACGAGCGGCAGCATCGCGCCGATTGCGGCAGTGGATAAATACTTCATACTCCAGTGGCTTTCATGGGCTGAAAATAATCTCGGGTATGCAAGTTTGAGCTACGTAAATGCAATGAATCCCACTGCAGAATTGCGTCCTCCAGACCGCTTCCAGACAGACGAAACCGACCTGATGCCATATCATGTGATCGTTGAAATAGAAAGATTGGCCATAAGGGATCGCTTTTCGCCAAAACAGGTATATGAAGCGCTTCACGAAAAAAGCCTGGAAGACAAATCCTTGTTAAAAGCCCATATCAAAAAGTTCTTTGTGTTATGGTGCAGGAATCAATGGAAGCGCGAGCGCACTGCTCCGGCCTTTCACCTCGATGATTTCAATGTTGATCCCAGAACGTGGTGTCGATTCCCTATTCTTTCATCCTCATATGCTGACGAGCTGGCCGAATTAGAATCGCTTTAGGAGATTTGCCGGCCATTATTTATATATTCGCACAAAAAATATCGTCGTTATGGGTTTTTTAAGCTTTATCATCTGGTCTCCAAATCCTGAAATCTTCCCTAATTTTGATTTTCAGATCGGATCATTTAATATCGGTGACATCAGATGGTACGGATTCCTGTTTGCAATGGGCTTCATCATCAGCCAGCAAATCATGTACAGAATATTCAAGGCGGAGGACAAACCGGAAAAAGATGTGGATTCGCTCACACTCTGGATGATCATTGCTACAATCATCGGTGCAAGACTGGGCCATGTGATTTTTTACGAACCCGCTCGTTATCTGAAAGATCCACTTTCCATACTGAAAACATGGGAGGGCGGACTCGCGAGTCATGGGGCTACCATTGGAATACTAACGGCAATTTACCTCTACGT
>CAYZWN010000042.1:0-27802 GCA_964482185.1 uncultured Roseivirgaceae bacterium | reverse complement strand
AGACGGAGCAGTACCTGCTCCGTTTTTTTGTGGATAAATAGGCTATTTATTAATACAATTTAGTTAGATGAATATTTTGGATTTCAACGGCGCATGTTATTTGGTTGAGTTATGCACATTATTATGATGTCCATGCGATAAGAAAGAATAATTATGAAAAAATTCCATATGCCGATTAAAATCAAGAGGTTTCAACTCAATATATGGCATAACCACGAGTATTTAATATGTACACCAATGGAAGTATTAATTCCTTAAATTGCGGTATATTCTACTAAATCATTTGATATATCCAGTATTATTGGAATCAAAATAAATAGATGTGGTTTCTCCTCCTTTAATCTGAAATCCCATGTCACCAAAAAAGGTTGATGAACTCCAAGGTTGCAAAATATAATTGCCGTAATTCAATTCATATGTCAATTTCCCGTCGCTATTGGTTTTTAAAGAAGGACTAATAACTATCTCGGGATTTTCAGCAGGCCTTACATAGACAACCAAGTCACTTGGATTGTTTGAAAAGCTCACCTCTAATTTACCAATGATGGCAAATTCTTCTTCATTACAACTTGTAATGAGTGTCATGAAAATCAAGATTCCTAAAATTGATTTCAAAGCTTTTAACTGTTTCATTTTCTAAAAAATTTAATAGGTAAGGATATATAAAAATTATCAACACTAACAGAAAGGCATAAGGTTTAAAACTAATTTCACAGGTAAACATACACAATTCTTATGCCAATCATTAGAAAGCCAAATTATTTACGCCAAGTGCAATCTCACAGACTTTTGACAAATTTTCTATATTATCCCGCAACCCAACGTACCTTTTCTTCGATGGGTTTTCTTCGACCTGCAGCGGGTACTTTTTTCGGTATCCCCAGATACATGAATCCTAACAATTTATCAGCAGGGCCGAGATCGAAAAATGCTTTAGCCGATTCAAAATAGGTAATTCCTCCGGTGCCCCAGTATGCACCCAGTCCGTATGCGGCGGCGGTGAGCGCCATATTTTGCACCGCACAGGCCACTGCTTCCACCTCCTCGACTTCAGGCAACCTTTCTTTCGGATCGCGCTTCATGCCGATTGCTATGACATGGGATGCTTCCAAAGGTTTTTTTTGCAGGGTTTTGTATTTTCCTTCCTCAAATTTTCCGGTCGCTATGGTTTCTGCCTTATACAATTCAGACATAAACTCCGCCAAACGCTGTCTGCCTTCACCTGTAAAGATGGTAAAACGCCAGGGCTCTGTCACTTTATGTGTCGGCGCCCAATTGGCATTTTCGAGCATCTCTCCGATTACCTCATCGCTAATTTTTTCGCCTGTAAACTGGTGCGGATACACTGATCTCCTGAAACGGATTAACCTCGAAATTTCCTCTGTGTTAAATGTATTCATCTTTATTTTTTTACTTTTAATAGAATTAATGTTGGATGAAAGCAGCTTAATCAATTATTATCTTAAAACATGATAGCTATACTGCTCTCCTCCCTTTTGTATCAATTTTTATTAAAACTAACCTTCATTCCGGCAAAATAATTCCGCTCAGGGGAGGCATTATAATACCGCTGTCCGAAAGCATTGAGATCATTGCCAAGGCTGTATTTTTCATTTAACAGATTGTCAATACCAATGAAGGCGTCAATTACGTGTTTATTCATGATTTTAACCCTCCAGCCTGTTTTCATAGTTATCAATTGGTAGCTGTCAGCATAAACTGTGTTGGCGTCATTGAGCGGAATCCTGTCGGTGAAATTATATGTAAGATTAAAATAATAGCCTCCTCTTGTGCCTGCATCAATGGTTGTAACGGATACATTGGGTGCTGTGCCGGTAAGCTCATTGCCTGAATAATCAACATTTTCTCCGCCGGTGCGCTTTACATAATCTTTGAACCTGAATCGGTGATGTGTGAAGGATGTCTGGATTTTCAATAAACTTATAGCCCGGGCCTGATCGTTGATCAGCGTGTAACCGATGAGCATTTCAAGTCCCGACTGATCAGTGGATCCCGCGTTTTCGAAGACAACCGTACCGAATTCATTCGTTTTACTCACAATGGTCTCTTTTTGCTGCATCCAAAAAGCCGTGACATCGTAATACAACTTTTCATTTTTACTGCCGCCTCTGATTCCAACTTCATAGCTGATACCTCTTTCGGCTTCCAGATCATCGTTAATAGCTCCATCACTGGTGCGCACCTCCTCAGTGGTAGGTGGTGAAAAACCCGTGCTTACAGATCCATGCAACGACATATTATTGGTGATTTTTCCAAGAATCCCTATGCGTGGAACGAATTCAGGATCAAATACCCGATTGATCGAATAGGCAGTATCAAGCGCAACATCACGGAGCCTGTTGATATTGTACCTCAGATAATTGATGCTGGCCCCTGCGGTCAGTGACCACTTTTGTGCGATCTGAACATCCGCCTGGGCAAAAGCAAAAGTTTGAATCGATTTCAATTCATCCTCATACCGGAGCGTATCCGCATAGCCATTCACGTTCCCATGATTGGAGGCATGGAAATTACCCATACTGAGCTCCGCCCCTGCTGTGTAGCTTGCCGGCATATCAAACAACTTATTTCCAAAATTGAAAACCGTCCGGCCTCCATAAGTCTTCAATTTTTCAAGTTCATAGTTGTTGATGAAAGGATTCTCCTTTATTCCGTTTGTTAAAAAAAGAGATGTGGTGTTTTTTAAGTTGCTGTTCCAAACATAATCCTGCACAATACCTGCCAGGAAATTTTGCTGATCAATGGATGAATTTCTTGCTTCGGCGCCTGGCCTTGCCTGCCGTGGGTTGGCATCGTATTGTTCTTTCGTCAGTCCGCCGGGTGTTTCGTAAAACAGATCGGAATACAACGCCTGGGCCGAGATCGTCCTCTTTTCTGATGTAAAGAATCGCCCATTCATTTGTACCACTTCGCGATTGAAGTTGGTGTGATCGCGATATCCATTGCCGGTTTGCATGGCATACCTCACTGTAAAGGCATGGTTTTCATTACCAGTATAAATATTGGCGAAAGCCCTGTGAAAACCATATGAGCCTGCGGAATATCCAACATCTCCGGAGAATGGCTTAAAGCGCGGTGGCTCTGAGTAGATACTTAAAACCCCTCCCATCCCGGCGCCATAAATGCTCCCGGAAGGACCCTTGATTGTTTCAACTCTTCCGATGTTGTTAAGGTCGAGCATATTCAATGGCGTGTTGCCATTGGGTTCCGTGTAGGGAATATCATTCCAATATACCTTTACATTGCGCACACCGAAAGGAGCCCGAAGTAAACTTCCCCTGATGCTGATGCGATAGCTGCTTGGTGAACGCTCTTCAAACCTGATCCCGGGAAGCGTATTCATCGATCTGACCAGCGACTCATCATTGAACCGTTCCATAGCCAGCCTGGAAATAATGGCATATGAACCTGCGATGTCACCAAGCTTGCGTTCATTCTCGTAGCCGACCACAGTCAGGGTGTTCAAAACCTGGTAATCAGCCTCAAGGTAAACAAGGTTGATCCCTTCCTTTATCTCAATGTCTTTTGCAACATAACCAACATATGTTATGCGCGCCCTTGCTCCCGAAATAAATCCGTCAACCAATCCATCGATATTGGTTATGTACAACTCCTGCCTGTCAGGTAACAAAATGGATGCGCCTTCCAATGGTTTGTTGCTCTCCGCATCTTTCACGAGTATGCTGTTCTGGGAAAAACCAAGGGTTGCTGTGCAGGTCATCACTAACCAAAGAAAAAGCCTGTATTTCATTTTAAGGTTTGTGTCATTAAAAATCACCTGCAAATTAAAAACATATTTACAAGGAAAGTGCATTAAGCATCAGATGAGGCTCCAGGTTTTTTGGAACCTTCTGATTGTTTTGATCGTCAATGTGTGTTAAAACCAACTCACTGTTTCCGCAAACTGTTCGATTATTAGTTTTTGTTCGACACCTCTATTCCATATTCAAATGTTCTAAATTCGATTAATATCCAGCACCCAAAAGCACCAATAACTGGTCTGGCCAAGATATTTGCCATATTTTTATTTTCGACACACTTGTTTAATTTGGCTAAAAACAAAATTCACGAAATCATGACGAATCGGAAATAAATGTAACTTTGCGGGTCAAAAAAAATTGATGCCCAACAAAAAATAAATACCGACAGATGAGAAAAAAATTGCTGCAAACCGGCGCTGATGAATTGAGCTACGAAATCCGCGGCATTGTGAAAAAGGCTGAACAACTGCGCCGTTTCGGCCAGAATATTATGTGGGAAAATATTGGCGATCCGGTACAAAAAGGCGCCAGATTGCCGCAATGGATTAAAGACACAATCAGTGAACTCGCCCAACAAGACGCTACCTACAGCTATTGCCATTCGAAAGGTGTGCTGGAAACGAGACAATTTCTGGCGGCGAAAAACAATGTGCTTGGTGGGGTACAGATCTCAGAAGACGACATCCTGTTTTTCAACGGGCTTGGCGATGCCATCGCCAAAATATACCAATACCTTGTGCCACCTGCCAGAATCATCGGACCTTCACCCGCTTATTCCACGCATTCATCAGCCGAGGCAGCCCACGCCAATGACCATCCGATCACCTATAATCTGGATCCGCAAAATAGCTGGCTCCCGGATATGGATGATTTGTATATGAAGGTGAAGTACAACCCAAACATCGTGGGCATCCTGATCATCAATCCCGACAATCCGACGGGGATGGTTTATCCTCTTGAAATTCTTAAGCGATTTGTAGAAATAGCCAGAGAGTTTGATCTTTTCCTGATCTCCGATGAGATTTACATCAACATCACCTATAATGGCAAAAAAGCATGGTCGCTCCCTCAGTACATAGAGGATGTACCGGGTATAGCTCTCAAAGGATTGTCCAAGGAGGTTCCCTGGCCAGGCAGCCGGTGTGGCTGGGCCAAGTTTTATAATAAAGACAAAGATGCCGAGTTTAGCAAGCTTTGTACAACGCTCGAAAACGCCAAAATGATCGAGGTGAGTTCTACCAAATTGCCGCAACTGGCCATCCCAAAAATTATGGGTGATCCCAGGTACTCGGAGCACCTGAACGCCAATAATGAAAAAATTGGTCAGCGAAGCCGGATCATCTCGGATATTCTCAGAAAAACAGAAGGTATTTATTTTAATGCCACAGCAGGAGCTTTTTATAATACCATTGTTTTCAAGGACAATGTACTGAACGATAAGCAAACCCTGAAAATCGACAATCCGGAAGTTACTAAAATAGTGGAAGACTGGGTAAGCAAACCTGACGTTCTGCCAGATAAGCGGTTTGTTTACTATCTGCTTGCGGCAAAAGGCATCTGTGTTGTGCCGATCTCCTCATTTTGCTCAGACCTGCGCGGCTTCAGAGTTACCTTGCTTGAAGATGATGAGGCATTGCTTACCAAAACATTTACCGCGATCAGTGAAGCTATAGAAGAGTATATTCAAAGTTGACCCGGATTATTTATCACAGAAATACATCTCATTACGCTTGGTTTCATGAATGACTGTTAAGCAAACGATCAGTTGTAGGGTTAATCCTGATCCAGAGAATTGTGCTTACCCTATATTGTGCGGTGACGCAACTGCTTTCATTAGCTGGCAACGCTTCCGAACTGATCGTATTACGCATTTTCACGCATCGGCACATAGGGCGCAAAATTCAGATGAATTTTGTGGGTTAATCAGGCAGCTTTAAACTTAGCTGCGTTAAAATCTGTCTTCAATCACTTTTTGCGCCCAATATTATTTCAAATGCCAACTTAGCGCCCATTTTTCTTGTACCGTACTCATTTTTTTAGATTGCACTTAAATTTTTTAAAAAATGAAGAATAACGCTCATTTTTCTCAAAGAACACCTGTTTTTCATGGAAAAAAATGCCCCGAAGAAGGTCATATTGTTGGATATTCTGCATTAATAGATAAGTTAGAACTTAAAGTTCCCTTTCCTTATCAGAATACGCTTGTTTGCATTCAAAATAAAAGCTACGAAACGAATGAATCGAAAATCCTTCCAAAATCTTATTTACCTGAAGATAATTCTGAATTGACAGAAATTGAAGCATTATATAAACATTTGGTTTTTGCTCTCAAATATGAAGGAATCAATCTTCTGTTATATCAAAAGCTAACTGAACATTATACAACAGAACAATTAGTTGAACTTGTTAACATAGAACCTACCGGTCAATACAGCAGGAGAATTTGGTTTCTAATAGAATGGATTATAGGTAAAAAGTTAGAAGGAAAAGAAGACCTTACCCGAAAAAGTTATATTCCTTAGATTGATGAAAAGCTACAATATGCTATTGAAGGAGAAAAATCATCCCGACATTTGGTAATCAACAATCTCCCTGGTACACCGGATTTTTGTCCACTAATCAGAAAAACCAATAAGCTCGAACAATATATCCAAACTCAATTTTCTGAAAAAAACAAATTGTACCTCAAAGAAGTACACAAAGATATTCTTCAACGTGCATCTTCATTTCTCTTATTAAAAGATTCAAAAGCATCGTTTACAATAGAAGGAGAAAGCCCGAAAGCCAAGCGTGCTATACGTTGGGGGCAGGCTATAGGACAAGCCGGAACCAAAAATTTAAGTATTGAAGAACTTATCAGACTACAACAAATCGTAATCGAAAATACCCGGTTTACTGAGATGGGATTTCGAAAAAAAGGTGGCTTTGTAGGTGAACATGACAGAACCACAGGAGAACCTTTACCCGAGCATATCTCAGCAAAATGGCAAGACATTGAATCATTGATTAATGGTTTAATAGGAACAAACAACCTTCTAATAAGAAGTGAATTTGATGCTGTGTTGGCAGCTTCCATTATTGCTTTTGGATTTGTTTTCATCCATCCATTTGAAGATGGAAACGGAAGAATTCACCGCTATTTAATCATCATACCCTGGCCAAAAAAAATTTCTCACAGCAAGGCATAATTTTTCCTGTTTCTGCTGCCATCCTTAACCATCTTGACGACTATCGGTTTGTGCTGGAACAATATTCTCTTCCACTTCTTGATTTTGTTGAATGGCAGGAAACAAATGATCATCACATAAAAGTACTAAATAAAACCATTGATTATTACAGATACTTTGATGCCACACTTCAGGCAGAATTCCTATATGATTGTGTAATTGATACAATCGAAAATATTATTCCGGCAGAAGTAACCTATCTTGCGCAATACGCCCAATTCAAACGCTTTGTGGATGATGGATTTGAAATGCCGGTTAAAATGGTTGTCCTTCTGGTGAGGTTTTTGGATCAAAATAATGGCATGCTCCCAAAAAGAGCGAGAGAAAAGGAATTTAACGCATTGACTGAATTTGAGATAAGTCAGATAGAAAACAGGTATATCGAGATATTCAAAACATACTAAAAGCAGTCAATTCTCATGAAAGAATCAGACAGGTGAACAATTCGGTTAACACCAATTTTCAACAAATCATAGCTTATTGATTTTGTGTGCAATAAACAATAGTGTTCGACTCCAGCCAGGAATCGAACCGGGCCGGGCGTAAAGAATTCTTCCTGTGGAAGAATTTAGCGAGGAGCCAGCATGCAGTGCGAGCGTTCGATTCCACTCCGGGAATGCAAACTAAAAAAACCTCCATCGCCAACACGCATTGGAGGTTTTGTAGCCCCGCTAGGAATCGAACCTAGATCTTGGGTTCCGGAAACCCACATACTATCCGTTGTACTACGGGGCCAGTATGTTTTCACTTCTCTGACATCGTGAAAATCGCTGCAAATATAAGCATTGAATGCCTACATGCAATTCCTGCTCGGGGCAGATAAATTAAATTCCTAACTTCCCTTTTTATCTATCAGATGGTTCTTGCGGTATTCGGTGGGTGTGCAGCCCTTGATTTGCCGAAACTGTCTCGCGATGTTTTTACTGTCATTCAACCCCAGATCAAGCGCAATCTCAAATATTGAAAGATCGGTTTCCAGGAGTTTTTCGGTAAATTTTTCTATCCTCAGGTTAAAAATGTACTCATAAACAGGATAACCGGTCACCTTGTGAAAACGCTTTTCCAATGCCCTTCTTGAAATAGGAATTTGCTCCAGCACATCTTCCACTTTTAAATTTCTCTCAATATTCGAATGGATGTACTTCAATGCAATGCCTACATCCTTATCGCGCGTGGCGTAGATGTCAGTGGAATTACGTGAAACAACCATGGTTGGCTCTACCATAATATCGTAATATTCCTGGTTTTTGGTTTTAATCATTGTATGAAGCAACTTCGCCGACTCATAGCCGCCCTTTACGGTTTCCAGTCCGATGCTTGACATGGGCGGATCGGCCAGGTTGCACAGCATTTCATCATTGTCAACACCGAGCACCGCCACCTCCTCCGGAATGCGGATATTAGCCAACCTGCACGCTTCTGTTATGTGCATCGCCTGGTTGTCATCACATGCCATCAGAGCAATGGGCTTTGGCAATGACTTCAGCCATTTGCTGAGGGCGGAGGGTTTATAAAACCACAATTCCCTGGATTTGAATTTTCTGGTTTGCTCAAAAAAATGAACTTCATAACCTTCCTGGTTGATTCTCTGCTCGAAGGCCTGCGAGCGCTCCCGCGACCAGACAATATTCTTAAATCCGTAAAAAGCGAAATTTTCAAATCCCTTCCTGAGAAAATACTCCGCCCCAATGCGCCCGGTTTTGAAATAATCTCCGGTGATATTGGGAACATGAGTATGTCGTTCTTTGAAATCCATAGCCACGACAGCAAGCCCCTCATTCAAAAGTTTTTCGACACTCGAATCATTATAAAACTGTCCGATAATACCATTGGCCTTCCACTCCTTTGCCCATTTTACGATTTCATCCATGCCGCGCAATTCGCGGTAATAACCAGGCATTCTGCAAAAAACCCATGGACCATGTTGCTGGGCATATCGCGTAATGCCCTTCAACAAACTCATTCCATACTCCTCTCCAAAGTCGATAAGCAGAATAATCTTGATCATAGGATTAAATTACTACTAACTTCCGGATTTAAAAATATCTTTCAGGCTCTTTATGGTTTTTTTAAGCTGTTGGCTGCAAGCTGTTAGTCAATAGTGACTGGTTAACGGTATTTCTGAAATCCTAACAATCTATCAACCTATCGGCCTAACAACCTCACTTGAAGCATCTGAAAGTGGTGACCTGAAGTTTATTTACGGACACTTCCAAACTCGTAAGGAGCACCAGAACGACAATAATGTCATGTCAACATGTGTCTGTAGTTCTTAAAACGAATATCAATGTTGACAGGTGTATTGCAATTTAATAGTCAAATAGTAAATGAGGGAAAATCAATTTTGCGCCATTACACCGTCGCGGTTTATTTCGAACCACATTTCATTTTACCATAGAATAAAAACCAGTATCATTTCCATGGATTAATGTATGGCGTATATTTCTGCGACCACTGTGACGACGAGGTGCAGAGATTTTACACATATCAATTTCAGGCTTTGCGCATCTGCGACTATAGGGTAAAGCCACTCGCCATATCATCGCTTACAAAACAATGGTATAGTTTCGGTTTTTCTACAATACCGAATTCTGATCAACAGCGATCTCAGTGTACTGATCGATGAGTGATGCCGCACCAAGCATGGATACGTGCTCTACCTTCGATAGCGCAATTTTCAAGCGGTCGACTGATTTCGGGAAATAGGTATCCCGAAGTGTTTCATGCATTTGATTTTTAAAAAATTTATACGCTCCGGAAATAGACCCGCCTAAAATTATTATTTCAGGATCAAAGGCATATAGAATTGATTTCATCGCAACGCCCATATTTCTCCCAAACTCATCCCAAAGCTTCAAAGCATGTGCATCATCCTTTTCTGCCATTAGAAAAGTATCGTATGCTGTCGTGTTATGGATTTTTTCAAAAAAATTGGAACTACAATAATACTCCAGATCATGATCCAGATATGGCAAATAGCCAATCTCACCGGCACCACAATTAACACCACTATACAACTTATTATTAATAATGATACCTGACCCGATACCTGTTCCGATTGTAACACCAACAATATTTTTATAGCTTTTCCCGGCGCCAAAATATTTTTCTCCCAGCACAAAGCAGTTCACATCGTTATTAATTTGCACAGGAACTCCAAATTCCTTTTGTAAAATATCAGCTAAATGCACCTCCTTCCAGGATGGAATATTCACCACATCGTACACGATGCCATTTTCAGTATCCACAACAGAAGGCACCCCAATACCGATACCTGTAATGCTTTCGTCATACACAGTACCAATTAAACTGACGAGTTGGTCGATGGTGCTCTGAAGATTATTTTTGTGCCTGAGCGAAACCTTTTTCTGTTTCACAATTTTCTGTTCATCAATTAATCCTGCCCGGAAATTGGTTCCGCCTAAATCTACTCCTATTTTCATACAATTAAAGTTTTTGAGTGCTGTGATAGTCCTAAATCTTAATACCCTGAAATCCCTGATCTGATTGCGCTTTTAGCGAAATAAATGCCTCAAAATGCGAACAATCACCAGCCGGCGAAAACAGGATTTTACTTATAAAAACATAATATCGATGGCATTCATTGGTATTTATTCAGAATTTCAAAGTATTATCAAATGTGTAAGTTTTTCACTAATCGAAAAATGATGTAAATCATACTGATTATGTTTATTTTAAATTGAGGTCTAAATATTTAATTTTTTGATCTACTAAAATATCAAGACAATGAGAAACAGAAGAGCTTTTCTTCAGCAGGCCACAGCAGCAGCCGGTATGGTTGCAATTTTGCCTTCCTCTACAATTGCCGGAATTTCTAAAATAAAGGAGAAAACAAAAATAGCGATGGTCGGTACCGGCTCAAGAGGCATAAGCTGCTGGGGAAAAGAACTGATCGGTCCCTATGGCGAATTTGTGGAAATGGCGGGATTATGCGATATCAATCCGAAACGCGTTGAGGTGGCGCGTGAGCTAATCGGTACTGAGGCAAAAACATATATCGCGGCAGATTTCGACAAAATGATCAGAGAGCAAAAACCCGGCCTGGTCATCGTCACAACCACCGACAGCACGCATGTGGACTATATTGTGCGCGCACTTGAACTTGGCTGTGATGTGATATCAGAAAAACCCATTGCTACAGAAGCCGATCAATGCCAGCGCATTCTTGATACTGAAAAAAGAACCGGCAAAAAAGTATATGTGGGATTTAACGTCCGGTATATGAACGAATCCGTCGAAATGAAAAAGATATTGCAATCAGGCGAGTTGGGAAAAATCATTGCTGTGGAGTATCACGAGTATCTCGATACACAACACGGCGCGTCCTACTTCAGAAGATGGCATGGGAAAACAAGGTTTTCGGGCTCATTGCTGGTGCATAAATCCTCACATCATTTCGACCTGATCAACTGGCTTCTGGATGATGAACCTGTAGCGGTACAGGCTATGGGCAAAACAGCCTTTTATGGTTCGAACAATGCATTCAATGGCAAAAATTGCCGGGCGTGTTCATTTAAAACCCAATGTGAATTTTATTGGGATATGACCAAAGACGAAAAATCGATGCGATTGTATGCGCAATGTGAGGACGAAGATCAATATTACAGAGACGGCTGCGTCTGGGATCTGCAAATCGACAGTCATGATACGGCTTCTGTGCAGGTTGGGTATGAGAAAGGAACGCAACTGACCTACACACTTAATGCATATTTGCCATACGAGGGCCAGTACATTTGTTTTTCCGGCGAAAAAGGCCGCCTGGATGTTCGCTTGAATTACAGACAACCATGGGAAACAACAGGCCCGTATGAGTTTCGTCTTACGACCGGTCGGAGCCAGACAAAAAGCTGGACGCTGTCACCCGGCGAAGGTGGGCACGGCGGGGCAGACGAACGCGTAAAAGACATGATATTCAAGCCAAACCAGTCCGATCCGTTGGGGCAAAAAGCCGGAAGCCACGCAGGTGTGCTGTCGAGCATGATTGGCATTGCCGCCAGAAAATCGATTGAATCGGGTAAAGTTGTGCGGATTTCTGATCTGATCAGACTTTAAATGCCGGAGGTCGGGTGTTGGGAAAAGTTAATTTAACCGGCAACAGTTGACCAGTGACCATTGCCGGCTAACATCTAATAAATTACTAAATAAATGAAAGCATCAGCAATACAAAATGATTTGTCCCCAGCGCCGGAACCTGGCAGGAATTACACCGGGCCGATGATCGTGATGACAAGTCTCTTTTTTATGTGGGGTGTGATTGCCGTGATGAACGATATTCTAATACCTTACCTTAAAAAAATATTTGAACTGACACGCGCGGAATCCATGCTGGTGCAAATGGCATTTTTCAGCGCGTACTTTACCGGCTCTCTGATATATTTTATCGTTTCCTCCACAAAGGGAGACCCAATCGATAAAATCGGATATAAAAACGGCATCCTTATCGGTTTGGGTATCGCGGCACTGGGCAGTGCATTATTTTATCCCGCCGCAGAAATCAGGTCATTTTACTTCTTCCTTGGGGCTTTGTTTATTCTCGCCCTGGGCCTGGCATTATTGCAAATCGCCTGCAATCCCTATGTGGCAATTTTAGGCCCGGCCGAAACCGCCTCCAGCAGGCTGAATCTTGCCCAGGGTGTCAATTCGTTTGGCACAACCTTAGCCCCGATAGTGGGCGGATACCTGATATTTAAGTTTTTTGCACACTGGGGCGCCCCGCTACTCAATCGCGCGGGAGAGAAAATCCTCACGGATACCGGTGATCCGATGACCGGGGCGGCTATTCAGTATCCATATATTATGTTCGCCGCGATATTTATATTGCTGGCTGTGATGATCCGCTTTACACATTTGCCGGCATTTAAAAGTAATGAAGTAATTCCAAAGGGTGCCGGCGCACTTAAGTACAGGCACCTCACGCTGGGCATGGCGGCTATTTTTCTCTATGTTGGAGCAGAGGTATCAATCGGAAGCCTCCTTATTAATTATCTTGCAGAATTACTCTCCTACCCCGAAATTGAAGCAAAATCATTTCTTGCCTTTTATTGGGGCGGCCTGATGATAGGCCGGTTTTTGGGGGCCTACTCACTGGGCAAAACATCCAGAGAACTAAAATCTGCCGGCATTATGGCCGGCATATCAATTATTTCGTTTGCGGTGATATACCTGGTAGTTTTTGTGGAGCAGGGTTTTGATTTTCCACTTCAGCGGGTATTGCCATTTTTGGGTTTTATAGCACTCAACCTGGTTGCTTTCAGAATTGGCAAATCCAATGCGGCGCGTACACTGTTTGTTTTCTCACTTGTAATCATTGGATTGCTTTCACTCACCATGCTCAACAGCGGGCCGATTGCCATGTGGACCGTCATTAGTATTGGTTTATTCAATTCGATTATGTGGTCTAATATTTTCACGCTTGCCATCAAAGACCTCGGCATCCATACACCACAAGGCTCCTCTTTGCTTGTCATGTCTGTTCTCGGCGGAGCGATCATTCCATTCCTTCAAGGTGTGCTTGCTGACATACTTGGCGGTTATCATTATTCTTTTTTCCTCCCGATGCTTTGTTATATTTACCTAGCATATTACGGATTGAAAGGCCATGAAGTGAAGCTCTGGAAAAGCTGAATATTTTCTCATTTTTGTAGTCCTGAAAAGAAAAAGCTAAGTATTGTTTATAATTGTATCACCTAAACTTTTTTTAAATATGTCAACTCAAGTAAGCCGGCTGATTTCGCTCGATGCCATGCGCGGATTCACAATCGCTGCAATGATTCTGGTCAATTTTCCGGGAAATGGCAGCCATGTGTATGCCCCGTTGCAGCATTCTGTTTGGAACGGCCTGACGCCCACCGATGTCATCGCCCCATTTTTTCTTTTCATTGTAGGTGTCTCGATTGCAATCGCCTATACCAAAAGACTTAAAATGCAAACACCCAAGGGTGATATGTACAAAAAGATCATCATCAGATCGTTTAAGATATTCGCCGTCGGCATTTTTCTCAATCTCCTTTGGGATTTTAACTTCGCCGATTTGCGCTGGACGGGCACCTTGCCGCGCATCGCAGTCGTGTTTCTGGTTTGCGCTATCCTATTTCTGAATACCGACTGGAAAAAGCAAGCCTGGATTGGAGGAATAATTTTGGTAGCTTATTGGCTGGCCATGACGCTGATCCCAACCCCCGGATACGGCAAGGTGATGCTGGAACCCGGAATCAACCTCGCGGCATGGTTCGACAGCAAATACCTGCCCGGTAAAATGTGGCAGGGCACCTGGGACCCGGAAGGCATACTCAGCACACTTCCGTCGATTGTATCAGGTATCACAGGCATGCTTGCAGGAACCATTATGCTGAGCAACCGGACAACTGACAGAAAGGTAATTCTGCTGATGGTAGCCGGTTTTTTTATGACTTTTGCAGGTTACCTCTGGGGGCTGACCTTTCCTGTTAATGAGAATATCTGGACAAGCTCATTTGTATTTGTAACTTCCGGCATGGCATTTATGGCCCTGGGGGCATTTTACTTTTTAGTAGATATGAAAGGGCTTACCCACGGCACCAAACCGGGCATTATTTTCGGCGCCAATGCCATCACCGTTTACGTGCTGGGCGATGTGCTGGCAGGTATTTTTTATGGGATTAAGATTGGTGGCGATTCGCTGAATATGCATTTCTTCCATATTGTAACCGGAATGGGAATCGGGGAGAAATTTACAAGTATGATTTACGCAATCTTGTATGTCTGTATTATTTTTATTCCCGCATTCATTCTGTTCAAAAAGAAAATATTTATAAAACTCTAAAATCCCGGACTCATGATAAGTAAGTGCATCAGCATCAAGCTGCTATTTCTTTTTTTAACCATCCCAATCTATGCGCAAACGATCAAAGGCAGCGTATATCTGGACAAAAACCAGAATTTACAAAAAGACCGGGGTGAACAGGGACTGGCCAACATCTTAATTTCAAATGGACGGGAAGTGGTACGTACTGATTCTAAAGGAAACTGGAGTATTGATGCGGTGCAGGGAGATATCATTTTAGTAATAAAACCATCAGCATACCAGATGCCTGTCAATACATCTATGCTGCCTCAGCACTACCATATTGTCGGCGATGTGAAACAACGGGTTGCATTCCCACTTTGGAAAGGCAATGATCAGGACGAATTTGAAGCGCTGGTTTTTTCTGATCCGCAGACAAGAGGAATCGCCGAGGTTAATTATATGACACGCGATGTGGTGGAAGAGTGCATTGGCACAAAAGCAAAATTCGGCATTACGGTTGGGGACATTGTTGCTGACGAACCGTGGTTGTTTGATGAAATTGCGGCAAGTATCGGTCAGATCGGCATACCATGGTATTACGTTTACGGCAACCACGACCGTGTAAAGGGTTCGAAAGGAAAAGCAGGGGCTGAGGACGACTTTATTAATATTTTTGGGCCGACAAACTACGCTTTTCAGTACGGGAAAGTAGCATTTATCAGTTTGAACAATGTGGATTTCAAAGAAGAAGGCGGATACAATGCTAATTTCACAAATGATCAACTGAGTTTTGTGGAGAGCTACTTAAAATACATCCCTGATGATCACCTGATTGTGCTTTTTGCCCATATTCCCATTATCGCCTGCAATAATCTACAGGACATGTTAAAACTGCTCGAAAAGCGATCGAACGTGCTTGCTGTGTCCGGTCATACACATAAACTGTCCAACATTTTTATTGGAAAAAATGATTTCTGGAATGGCGCCGAACCACTGCATCTTTTCGTTACCGGCACGGTAAGCGGTAGCTGGTGGTGTGGTCTGAAAGATGAATTGGGCATCCCGCATGCTACCATGTACGATGGCGCACCAAACGGATATTCAATTATCCGTTTCAGCGGAAATCAGTACAATATTCAATATAAAGCTGCACGGAGACCGGCCGACTATCAGATGAATATCTACCTGGCAGACGATATTCAGGCAGCCGCGCTTGATACGACAACGGTGCTTGTGAATGTTTTTAATGGCTCAGAAAAGTCGCGGGTGTCCATGAAACTCAACAACATGGAAACATGGCTGCCTTTGTCGCAAACAACAGCACTGGATCCCGCAGGTAATGCAAGACATGAACTTAATAAATACCTGGATATTGAGTTTGAAGGTCAAAAACTGGATGAGGTTTTTGGCTGGAAGATGAACAAGCCGGGCAAGTCAGACCATTTTTGGAAAGCTGCCCTTCCCGCTGACCTGAAACCGGGCACACACAGGCTGACAGTCCGCACTACGGATATGTTCGGAAATACCTATGAGGCCCACAGAGTTTTTAGGATTAATGAGTGATAGATTTTTTTCTGCCATTGTCTGACCCTTTCATATCCTGATATGTTTTTGAATATCTAATCCACATCACTGGATTTGTAATCCGGAAACATTACCCATTCGCGCCGGAATTGTGGGAGAAGATGAGGATTGCCTGCCCGGTCGCTGCGGAGACTTTTGCGGTGCAAGTAAAAGATTTCCTGAACTCAAATATTTTAATAGGCGAAACTTGAGTTAATTATATTTGCATTAAAATCCCAGGGCAATGAATTTGAGCGAAAACATCATCGACGAAAAACTCCAGGAAGCGCTCGATCTCCATGATCGTGGAAAATCTTATGCCGAAATCAGGCGACACTTCGAAAAGACGCTCGATGAGGGTGCGATCAGCTACATCATCCGCTTGCTGGATGAGTTTGTTATTGAAGAAAAACGGATTGAAGAGGAAATTAAGAAAGTCCGTTTCCGAAAACAAATCGGCATTGTTGCATTCGTATTATCGGCCTTTCTGCTTTATCTGTTGCATACAAACAACGCGCTGGAAAACATCACAACCCAATGGATCTATTCAGTAATGATGCTGGTGCAATATTTTCCCGTTGTGTTTTCTGTGTATTATTTATGGAAGGCGCGGCAGGAAGAAATGAAGTTGAAAAAGACTGAGCCTGAAATTGACGATTCAAAATTCAGATTAAAACGGCGAATCATATGATAGCCGTTTGCGCCGTTCAAAAATCAGGAATCCGCTTCCCATGGCCTTAGCGGTTTAAGCCAGATCATGCGTTGCTTCAAGGCTGAACCTTTGGGTAATGCATTCCTTAACAAGTCCTTGAGTTGCCAATGCTAATCAGATTTGCCGGTCAGACAGTCTGGTTCGCCATTTATCAACGGCATTAATCTGTCCTTATTCGGGCGATTTTAGTAGTGGCCGGATTAATCTCTTTTCACAGTTCCACACAATTGACCAGAAGCATCAACTTTGCGCCTTCGCGACTTTGCGGTTTATTTGAAACCACATTTCATCTTACCATCAAATATATTTCAGCACCATTTCAATTGATAAAGTATGGAGATTAACTGTAAAACCGGTGAGACGCAGATATTTTAATGTTATAAATTTCATGCTTTGCGTCTCTGCGCCTTCACGTGAAAACATCCATCATTAAATCGCAGACACAATGCTAGGACTCCGGATTTATACGAATCCCCATTTTGGCCATCAACTGACTGGCATTGGTACTTTTACAGATTCCATCACGCAGCTTGTAATCAAAAACAATCTCTTCGCCATGGATATCACTGCTAAAATTGAAATTCGAAATATTTTTATGATCTGCACTGAGCTTGCCGAGCTCAAGGTCGTGGGTTGAAATTAAACCAAAAGTATTTAAACCGCTTAATTGCAAAGTAAGGGCCTCAGCTCCCGCGTGCCGGTCAGCCGAATTTGTACCCTTTAGTATTTCATCAAGTAAAAACATCACCGGTCTATCTTCATTTACCACCTCCAGCAGCTTTTTAATTCGCAATAACTCTGCATAGAATGATGATATGTGCTCTTCCAGGTTATCCTTTGTTCGCATACTCGTGAATAATTGAAATACCGTCACCTTCAACGATCGGGCACAAACTGGCGCGCCGCAAAATGCCAGCACAGCATTTACTCCTACTGTTCGTAAAAAAGTGCTCTTGCCAGCCATATTGGAGCCGGTAATGATGCTGATACTGCCCCTGCTTCCAATCGCAAAATCGTTATGTACCCGTACGCCATCCGGAATCAGCGGATGACCCATTTCCTCTGCAACATATTCGCAGTCGCTTGCGCTGATCTCCGGAAAAACATATGATTCATTCGCATAGGCAAATGCCGCAATACTTCCAAGCGCTTCTATTTCTGCCATGATATCCAACCACGAAGCTACTTCATTCCTATGGGCATTTCTCCATTTTTCAGCCCTGATTAAAAGCAAATAATCCAGGAGAAAAAAGCTATTTATTATGTGGTAAAACTGATTTCCCCGATTGTTAAATAAATCGAGTATGCCCTCCAATTGCTTAATTTTATCTGAGGCACCGTTGTGATCTTTGTCGAAAAGTCCATTTTGAAGGGTGAGCAGATCAGGGTTACTGAATGCTTGCGTTTCGATAAGTTTGAGGATGTTCCTGATTGATTTTAACAAACGCATGCCCGAGATCGTCATCTGATAGGTTGATTTTGAATAGGCCTGTGCTTTCAGGATAAATACCGTACAAAAAACAATGGGAATCAATATGGAAAAAAAAGGCATTAAGTCCATAAATATGGCCAGGATGGTGAATAAAGACAATACAGAGGCAATCAAAGGCGCAATCCTGCCGCTGATGTGGTTTCCGATTTGATTTTTTCCCTGTAACCAATCAAAAAATATTTTTTCCGTTTCTTTATCGGTCTCTTTTCCCTTACCGCGCGCCTGCACCTCCTGTCTCCAGTCAACAAGCGGAATCAATTCCCTGATTGCATGTTGACGACTTTCAATTACGTCTTTCGTTGACGGATATGCAAGCCATGATGTAATCCGATCGATTCCGTAGCGCGTTTCAGCCCTGTTGATCAGTTGAAATATTGAATTTCTACCAAACAAATCAAGGTCTGCGCTATAAGGGTGGTTATCATCATTATATTCTGACATGCCTCTGATATTGGCAAAATTGTGCTCCAGTCTGTCAACCTCCTGCTGATTAACCGCCGCTATTGTTTCGCAAAATTCCAGATCATTCTTAAGCCGGTTGTGCCATTTTACCAATAAAACAAAGCCTGCAATAAAAAGCGCCGAACTGCCTGCAATGGCGCTGCCATGTTGCAAATTCAAAAAGAGTATAACCAAAGCAACAAAAACCAAAAAAACAGCAATCCTCAGCCATGACACCATCGCCGCTTTAGATTTGACTGTCTGAATTCTGCTTTTGTAGTAGGTTACCCTGTCTCCGAAAAATTCGTTTTTGGATTTCATTTTTGAATTATTAAGCATACACTTATTGCGGTGTAAAGCTATTTAATTGAAAACGGGAAACCACATAAGAAACCGGGAAAATAATACCGGCTTGCAGGCAAAAAAGCTTATATTGTTCCTGAAATATGCACAATTATCGTAATGCTTTATCATGATAGGCGATCAAACAATCATTGAAATATTAATTCTCGCTGCCGGTGCATCGCGCCGGCTTGGTCAGCCCAAGCAACTGGTTCAATTCAGGGGCACATCACTCATCCGCCGAATTGCCACAGAAGCAGTCAATGCCAATGTCGGGCCTGTAACCGTGGTAACGGGACATTTGCACGATACAATGGTCAAAGAACTGGATGGGCTCCCGGTAAGCACTTTTTTTAATGAAGATTGGGAAGAGGGGATTGGAGCTTCGATCAGAAACGGATTAAAACACATCAGGAGTAAAAATCCGTCAACAAATGCCATACTCATTACCATGGTCGATCAGCCATTTGTTGATGCAGCGCACCTTCAAAAATTGGCAAATGTTTACGATCCGGCCAGGCCAATGATCATTGCCTCTGCATATGCGGGAACTTTTGGCGTGCCGGTGCTGGTTGATAACCATTATTTTGACATGCTCAAAGATTTGCAGGGTGACGAAGGAGGCAAAAAGATATTCGTCCAGTATCTGAAAAATATTGTGGAAATCCCATTCATCCAGGGTTCTATTGATATTGACGAAGAAAAAGACCTGGATTCCATTAACTGATTTGCCGGTCATCCGGACCGCTTTTTTACCATTAAAATAAAAACCCAAAGAATTTTTGGTTAATGCATTAACTTTACCGCCATGCAAACGGTGCTATCAACTGAAAGCCTGACAAAAAAATTTGGTAACCTCACGGCGTTGGACCAACTGACCATCCGGGTACAGCAGGGAGATGTTTATGGCATACTCGGGCCCAACGGCAGTGGCAAAACCACCACGCTTGGCATGGTGCTTGGTGCCATACGCCCGACCTCGGGCAGTTTCTCATGGTTCGAAAAAGGAACAGGACACGCTTTGCGCAAATCGATCGGAGCATTATTGGAGAAACCATGCTTTTATCCGCATCTCAGCGCACTGCAAAATCTGCATCTCGTCGCGGATATCAAAGACCTTAATAATCCGGATTTTTCCAGAGCACTGGAAATCACAGGCGTTTCCAAATTTGCGATGAGGAAATTTATTACCTATTCAACAGGCATGAAGCAAAGACTGGCCCTGGCGGCAACACTGCTCGGCAATCCTGAGGTACTGGTGCTTGATGAGCCTACCAATGGCCTGGATCCGGAAGGCATTGCAGATGTGCGCAATTTGATCATGGAAATTGCAAAACAAAATATCACGGTGATTATGGCAAGCCACCTGCTCGATGAAGTGCAGAAAGTTTGTTCGCATGTCTGTGTGCTCAAAAGCGGTCAAAAATTGTTCGAAGGCCAGGTGCACGCTTTGCTTTCCGGCACAGAAGGCATTGAAATCGGATCAGATAATCCGGTAATGCTGGAGGTGGCTATTGCAGCATATGAAGGGCTGGATACCATGGAAAAATCAGGGGACAAATTCATCGTTAAGCTCAAAGCGGGTTTTACGTCAGGCTCATTAAGCGGATACCTGATTACAAAAGGGGTTGATATTACGCATTTTGCTCACCGCAAAGGCAGTCTCGAACAGGAGTTTTTACATTTACTTTCCGGCAATGTTCATTAAATTGTTAAAAATAGAATTCAGGAAGCAGTACACCAGTTCAGGCTTTTGGATTTTGCTGGCACTGCATAGCCTGGTAATTATCCTGATTGCCGCCAATCTGAGCGCATTTCTTAATAACGCAAACCTGGTTGTCAACGACATTCCCGACATAGACCTTTCGCTGAAACCCATTATGCAGTTTCCGGACGTCTGGCAAAACCTGACCTACATCGCCGGATACCTCAAAATCATCCTGGCCCTTATCCTGATTTCATCAGTGAGTAATGAATTTACACATTCTACCCTGCGTCAAAACATTATTGACGGCATGAGCAGGAAAGAGTGGATTTTCAGCAAAATCGGTTTGGCAAAAATACTGGCGCTGTACAGCACCCTTTTGGTAATGGGCCTGTGTCTTTATTTTGGATTCTCCAACGGAAATGCCCTGGATTTTTCGGGCTTCATATTTATTCCTGCTTACTTCCTGGAACTGCTCACGTATTTTATATACGCCCTGTTTCTCACATTGCTGTTGAAAAAGACCGGAATATCGTTAATTCTGCTGCTCGTGTACGACGTGATTCTTGAACCAATACTTTCGTGGAGCATGCCGGAAGGCTTACGCGCCCTGCTGCCGATGAATGTAATTGATAATATGAACAAGTTTCCATTCATCAAGTATGTGAACATGGATGTGTCGCAAACGATTTCATACGACCTCATTTTGATGGCTGCAGCTTACGGCATTGCCTTCACTTTTTTCGCTTATCTGGTATTGAAAAACAAAGATCTTTGACGGTCGCTACATTGTGAGGGAAAGTAAGCCGAAAAATTCATCTGAGTTTTGCGGTTAAGACTTGTTTTAGCACAAATAAAAAAGCGCCGAAATGATCAGCGCTTCGTGTAAGTTGTGGATCAGGCGAATTGAAAACTACATACTGGCCAGGGCTTCTGCTTCGTCAAATAGATTCAACGCCTCAAGATATATTTCGTTGATTTCATTGATAATCGGATAATATGCTTCTCTACCCCACACGTTCCTGGCGATAGATGCTTTAACGATTGCCTTTATGATCACCTCAGATTTCTCAAAACCCTCATCATCATACTTCACTCCGAATTCTTCGCCCATTTCAATCAAATCTCTTTCAAGTTTGCCGCTGATATGGAAATTGTTCTGGAATTCTCTGAAATCCATTTTTTCCAGCTTACTTTTATTTTTCTGATAATAATCCAGCGCAAACTCTCTTAGCACATTGTTATTCCTTAACCTGACGTAATACTGTGAATCTGCACTTGTATCGAGGGGAATAAAATAATCAGGCATAATACCGCCGCCACCGTAAACTGTTCTTCCCTTAACTGTCTGGTATTTCAGTGAATCGTTGAATTTGATGCTGTCTGCATGAAACAGTTCACCATGCTCAACCCTGTTATGAAAATCATTCTGATAATCAGACAATCCATTTTCGTAAGACTTTTGGATGGATCGTCCACTTGGCGTGTAATACCTGGAAATTGTAAGCCTGAGCTCTGAACCATCACTCAATCTGAACAGCGATTGCACCAGTCCTTTGCCAAAGGATCTTCGGCCAACAATCAGTCCCCGGTCATTATCCTGAACGGCTCCTGCAACTATTTCAGAACCCGAAGCGCTGCCCTCGTTGATCAGAACAATCACAGGACCCTTTTCAAAAAGTCCTTTTCTGTAGGCTCTGTACTCTGCATTCGCCCTGGGTTCTTTACCTTCCTGGCTCACAATCATGGCATTTTCAGCAATAAGCTCATCAGCCATATTTACGGCCCGGTCCATATATCCGCCCGGATTACTCTGCAGATCGACGATCAGCTTTTTCATGCCCTGACTCACCAGGTAGGCTAGTTTTTCACGGAACTCATCATAGGTTGTTTCCATGAACCTGTTTACCTTGATATATCCAATTTCATCATCCACCATGTAGCCGGCGTCAACTGAAAACTGGGGAATTTTATCCCTTATAATGGTGAACTCCAGCAATTCCCGATTGCGCTGTCTCTTTATTTTCACAACTACAGGCGTTCCTTTCTTGCCTCTCAGCCTGTCAATTACTCCCCGGTTTGTTATGCCTACGCCGGCAACAGTTTCGCCATCTACAGTTACGATTTTATCTCCTGCCATCAAACCGACCTTTTCTGATGGTCCGCCGGATAATGGGGCAAGTACCACAATCGTATCCCTGAAAATATTAAATTCAATTCCAACGCCCTCAAATTCCTTTTTCAAATCGCTGTTGGACAGCTCCACATCCTTGGTCGAAACATATACCGTGTGGGGGTCGAGCTCTTCGAGCATTTTTGTGACGGCAGTTTCCACCATTTTGTCACTGTCGATCTGATCTACATATGACCGGTCGATCAGGCTCATCACCTCGCGGAATTTCATGACGCCCTTCATGTAAGCGGAGCTTGTCGTGTCATTCGAGGCAAAAGTAGCGCCTATTAAAATGCCGGCTGCTATACCGATGGTAAGTATAATTGGAAGCTTTATCTGAAATTTTGAATTTTTAATCTTCTCCACTTTCTTCTTTATTAACTAAATAAAACGGAATTTAAGGCGCTAATATAGCTATAAATGCCCGCAAATATGTTCTGATGTTTCAAAATAACGATTTGGGTAATTTGTTGTTTGAAAATTTATTTAAATGGTTGCTTTCTGGAAAAAAGGAAAATTCATATGGGGAGAATACTCGCGATAGATTATGGACTTAAGAGAACCGGCCTTGCGGTATCAGACCCGCTAAAACTCATTGCTTCGCCATTGGAAACCGTACTGACAAAAAATCTGGAAACGTGGTTAGAACACTACCTGATGAAGGAATCAGTAGATGCGATTGTAATAGGAAAACCATCGAAACCGGATAAATCTCCAACCCACGCAACCGGCCCGGTTTTGGAATTTGAGAAAAAAATGCGCATAAAATATCCGGATTTGCAAATTGTAATGGAGGATGAAAGGTTTACCAGCAAAATGGCGCAACAGACAATGATAATTGGAGGAATGAAAAAAAAGGACCGGAGAGACAAATCGAATGTTGATAAAATCAGCGCTGCCATTATTTTGCAGTCTTACATGTCTAAATTGTCCTGAGGGTAAGTCTATAAAGGGTATTTCTGCCAGCATTTCAGTGTTCATATTTCATCATGTCAGAAAATTGACTGCCATCATGTCCTGTTTTTTAGAAGATTGTATTAGAAATAGAATTGGCATGATATATGAATTTTCATTCATATGAATGATTCAAAGAAATGGAAATAGAAGATATTACATCGCATGACGAATTAAGGGATGCCTTGAAAAAAACAAGTCATACCTACCTTTTACTTTACAAACCGGATTCGGATCAGGGCAACTGTGCTAAAGCCAATCTTCAAAAAGTAGAATTAGACACAAAGGACATCAAGGTATTCGCCTCTGACGTTATAAGTGTGCGCGACATACACGGACATTACGGAATCAAATCGGTACCGGCTCTTTTGGAATTTCAGGGAACCGAGTTTAAGAATGTACTCAAAGGTTGCCATGACTCTGCATTTTACAAGTCTTATTTCGAAAACATTGTGTACGAATTGAAAAGTGCTTCGGACGACAAACCGCGTAAAAGTGTGACAGTATATACCACACCAACTTGTCCATGGTGTACTACTGTTAAGAACTTTTTGCGCAAGCACGGTGTGCGATATACGGAAGTTGATGTCGCAAGAGATCAGCATGCAGCTCAGTCTATGGTAAGCAAAAGCGGCCGGCAGGGTGTTCCCCAGACAGAAATTAACGGCGAAATGGTCATCGGTTTTGATCAGGCCAAACTCAATAGATTATTAGAATTAAAAGCAAATTAAATCATTATGAAAGAGTTACAACCAGTAAATCAAAACGTGATCATTGAAATTGATGAAGCAAAGGGTGAGCAAAAAACCGCTTCCGGGATTATCATACCTGATACTGTAGAAAAAGAAAGGCCCAAGACTGGAAAAGTCATTGCTTTGAGCAACATCGAAAACCCCGAAGTGGCAGCCGGTGACATCGTGATTTATAAAGAATACGCCGGAACAGAAATCGAAATGGAAGGCAACAAATATCTCGTTGTGCCATACGCTGACATTTTAGCCAAAATCGTCGAGACGGAGGAAATTTAACCAGCAATCTTCACATTTATCCGTGGTCTGTCCCCCGACAGATTACATCCAACACTGTGGTCTGTCCCCCGACAGGCCACATCTCCAGTCGAGCGACTCCCCCCTTTCGTCATTTCTGACAAGCGATAGCGCGATCAGGAATCCCGATGCTACGATTATGCTCACGAAAACGACAGATTCCTGCTCAGCCTTTCCGCGCATATCCGCGCGGCGCAGGCCTGCCAGCCGTGGCTGGAATGACGATGGGTGGGTTTTACCTCCCCGGCCTCTGGTGCAAAGGTCGGAACCCCTTCTGAGTCTCCTGTCAGGGACTCAGATGAATTTTGCCTTGCCTTTTCTCAGAGTCCTCTACGAAAGACTCTGAGGAGGAAGAAACGGGGAGGTAGTCTTTCGATTCTTTAAAAGCCAAAGAATTCAGGCAACCAAAGTGACAATTTCGGTATATATGTTACGAGCATTAACACCCCAATCATTGCCAGAAACATCGGCAGCAATGGCTTTATTACGGTTTCGATGCGGACTTTTGAAACACTGCAACCAATGAACAATACCGAGCCTACGGGTGGTGTACACAGTCCGACACTGAGGTTGAGAACCATTATGATCCCGAAATGAATGGCTGAAAGCCCAAGCTGGTCCTGGACAATGGGTAAAAAAATCGGAGTGAAAATCAGCACTGCCGGTGTCATATCCATAAATACACCCACAAATAGCAGAATCAGGTTGATGATCAGCAAAATGACAAACGGATTGTCGCTGATGCTCAGCAAACCGGCGCTTACATTCTGAGGGATATTTTCATAAGCCATAATCCATGACAATCCCATACATGTCGCAACCAGGAGCATCACAATACCGGTAGTCTTCACCGAGCTGGCAAGAATGTCCGGAATATCCTGCAATTTTACTTCCTTATAGGCCATTGCCAGAATCAGCGCATACAAAACGGCTACGGCCGAAGCTTCCGTGGCCGTAAAAAAACCTGCTACAATACCACCAATTACGATCACAAGCAACAACAGGCTTGGTATGGCATCAACAAATTTTTTAAATCCAACACGCGCCCTTTCGATATTTTTTATTGTTTTTGCGATGCTAAATGCCAGGAATGCAAGCAGAAGAACAACCCAAACGGAGGTGAAAGTACCTGCTCCAAGGTTATCGTGCGCCCACATCAGCCCATAGACAAAAGCGAATACAGCAAAGCCAACGATCGCGAGTTTGAGTAAAGCTTTTATTACGCCAAGGATGCCTTCAGTTTTTAGCAAAAGTATCGACATGGCGGTAATCATGATTGCCAACCCGGTTAATATTCCCGGGATGTATCCTGCTAAAAACAAGGCAGTGATGGAAGCGCCGCCACTGGCAAGGGAATAAACAATGAGCACATTGCTGGGGGGAATGGATAATCCGGTTGTTGCCGAACTGATGTTGACTGCGGCGCTGAAATTGTTTTCGTAGCCTTCCTTTTTCATTTCAGGACCCATGATACTCCCGATTGCCGATGCAGAAGCCGCCGCAGAACCAGATATGGCACCAAAAAGCATATTTGCAATCACGTTGACATAAGCCAGGCCGCCGGTTAGCCCACCAACCAGCACTTTTGCAAAATCAATAAGCCGATGCGCGATGCCGCCGCTATTCATGATATTTCCGGCCAGGATAAAGAATGGTATGGCCAAAAGGGCAAAACTATCCAGGCCGGTGGCCATCCTATGGGCAAAAGTTGTGAAGGCAGGAAGGGAATCAATGGTGACCAGCATAGTGAGAATGCCTGAAATACCGATAGCAAACGCAATCGGAACTCCCATCGACAACAAAATGAGAAAGCTAAAAACCAGGATAAAAATCTCGATGTAATCCATATTATTTTTCTTTAGCAGCTTTAAGGGAGTTCAGTAAATTATCTATGGTGAAAAACAGAATCAGCAAACCACTGATGGGGAGAACAATGTAAACATACCCCAGAGGAATTTCCAATGCAGCAGATTTGACATTGAGTGCAAACCGTGTGTACACCAGCCACGAACCTCCTACAATCAGCACTGTGATTGCGAAAACGCATACACAGATACCGATGAATATTTCCAGAAACCTCCTGCGGGCACCTTCTGACCTCTGCAGCAAAATATCTATGGCAAGGTGTTCATTTCTTCCGGCGACATATGCGGCGCCAAACAGACCAACCCAAATCAGCAGAAAGCCTGCAAGTTCGTCTGTAAAGGAACTTGGAGCACTCAACACATACCTGCTGATAACCTGCCAGAGCACATCAATAACCAACACGCCCATGAGGATGGCAACAAATCTTTCCAATGCTTTGTCAACAACTTGTCTTAGTGTCATAGTATTTTATTCTACAGCCTGAATTCTTTGAATGTATGAATAGATCACTTCATGATTTCTGTACGATTCATAAACGCCTTTCACTTTTTCCTGAAAAGGTTTTTTATCCGGATAATAGATCTTCGTACCGGCCTTTTCGATTTCTTCAAGGGATTTTTTAACAGATGCTGCCCACAGTTCCCTTTCGACAGGAACAGATTCGTCAGCAGCCTGCTGCAACCATATTTTTTCATCCTCCGTCAGGTCGTTCC
>CAYZWN010000041.1:0-28209 GCA_964482185.1 uncultured Roseivirgaceae bacterium | reverse complement strand
AGTAGCCGATAAGCCCGCCGGTCCCTGGATATACAAAGAAACGGTTTTACAAAGCCGCGGTAAGGGCCACTGGGATGCCATTACTGTCCACAATCCTAAAATCAAAAAATTCAACGATCAATATTACCTCTACTATGTTTCTACAAATTTTGGGGATAAAGATTATACCGAAGAAGAATTGATAGAAACTGTCAGGCTCGGATACAGTCATCCCAATTGGCAGGAATATCTACGGCCAAATCAGCGAACCGGCGTCGCTGTGTCCAAATCGATTAACGGTCCATGGAGACGTATGGACCAGCCCCTGATTGAGCCTTCGGGGCCCATTACTACTTTGACGGTAAATCCGGCCATAACGCAGGGCAAAGACGGAAAATTTTACCTCATAGTGAAAGGCGACAAACCCAAAGAAACACGTTTTATCCGAAATCAGGCCGTCGCCGTGTCCGATTCTCCAACCGGCCCTTTTGATATACAAGAAAAACCGGTGATCGATTACATCGATACCGAAGATATGTCGATGTGGTATGACCAAAGTCGCGACTATTTTTACGGGGTATTTCATGCGCAGAATTTTATCGGAATGGTGTGTTCTTCCGATGGCATTAATTGGGCGAAAGCCACCGAATATGCCCTGATGCCCAAAACACTACATTTGGATAATGACAGAGAAATTAACCCCGATCGGTTGGAAAGGCCGTTTGTTTATCTAGAAAGTGGCGAGCCCAAAGTGCTGAGCGTAGCGGTGAAAAAAGGAGATGAATCATTTATCGTTTTTATTCCGGTTAAAGAAAAAACACGCCCTCTTCCCAACAAGCGGCAACGGGCCTGGCAGGAAGCCGAACTGGGGACGGTATTTCATTATGACCTGCATGTGTTCGACGGTCAAAAATACGGACAGGCCAACAACCGCATCAATCCTGTGGATGATTACCAGATTTTTAACCCGAAAAAGCTGGACACAGACCAGTGGATTAAAGCAATTAAAGACGCTGGTTTTTCTTTTGCAATTCTCACCGCCACACATGAAACCGGTTTTGCACTTTACCAGTCTGAAGTAAATCCGTATTCTATGAAAGCACTCAATTTTCAGAATGGCAAAGGCGACATTGTCAGGGATTTTGTCAACTCCTGCCGGAAATACGGAATTAAGCCCGGAATTTATTTGGGCATTCGTTGGAATTCATTCCTCGGTGTGCACGATTTTAAAGTGGACGGCACCGGAGAATTTCGTGAAAATCGTCAGCAGTGGTACAACCAGATGGTGGAAGGCATGGTAAAGGAAATTTGTACAAACTATGGCGATTTGTTCGAAATCTGGTTCGACGGCGGGGCCGATCATCCGGACAATGGCGCTCCCGATGTGCTGCCCATTGTTCAGCAGTACCAGCCAAACTGCCTGTTCTACCACAACAAACAGCTGGCAGAAGCCAGGTGGGGCGGCTCAGAGTCAGGTACTGTGCCTTACCCGTGCTGGGCCACTTTTCCCAATTTTTACAGCCACGCAGGCGATACTCAAAAGGAACACATGGAGTTGCTGAAACACGGTGACCCGGAAGGTGATTACTGGATGCCTGCCATGAGCGATGCCCCATTGCGGGGATACAACGGACGCCACGAATGGTTTTGGGAGCCAGGCGATGAGGAGCATATTTTTCCATTGGAAAATCTCATGGAAATGTATTACAAATCTGTAGGAAGGAATTCTACATTGATTATTGGGCTGACACCTGATCCTGACGGTTTACTGCCCGATCCTGACGTTCAACGCCTTAAAGAGTGGGGAGATGAAATCAAAAGACGATTTGAAAAACCCCTTGCGCAGGGAATAGGTGAGGGAATTGAAATGATATTAGAATGGGAGGAACCCCTAAAAATCAATCTTGTTATGCTCCAGGAAGACATCCGTCGCGGAGAACGGATCAGGGAATATATCCTCGAATGCAAGGTGAACGGATCATGGCAAAAACTTGGAGTTGGTTTAGTCGTAGGACACAAAAGAATTCAGCCGGTTGACGAAGTTACATGTTCAGCTATTAGACTCCGGATTGAAAGAAGCACCGCAAAACCGGTGCTTAAAAATATTGCTGTATATTATGTTGAAAAATAAAATCTTAAAAAAAACTATGGTGATCTTTATGAGAATAGAATATTTTGCTCAACAAAACAATTTGCTTTGAATAACTTCAACTTCAAAATGCGCAATCTGGTTTCAGGGCCGCACCTGCTTGGAACGCTTCTAATAATTGTGGGTTTATTTGCTTTAGTGAGTCCAACATTTTTAAAAAGTGAGAGCTCATCGGAAAGGGTTTTGACTGTAGGAATAGGAGCTATAATCCTTGGAATTTTAATTGTATCTTCCTTCGGCGGAACTTTAATTGATTTTACACAAAAAAGATTCAAAGAATATTTTTCAATTGGTGGTTACAAGTTTGGTGAATGGATGACTTTACCAGAAATCTCAAAAGTCAAAGTAATTTCAACTAGCTATATAAGCAGTAATACACCAAATGGGATAAGTCCAACCCTCTCAGGAAAGGTAACTGACTTCAAGATACTTGTATTTTCAAATTCTTCTAAACCCATTCTTTCATTTAAGTATTCAAATATGGATAGGGCTGTTAAGCATGCTAAAAGTTTAGCTTCTAATCTAAATGTCGATTTGGTTCTCAATATTACAGAGAGAGTGTGAAAATGCTGAGAAATTTGATAATTAACTAAAACTTAAATAGGTGCTTAGCAGTAGAGTACATTTTTCTCATAAAAATTTCTATCGCTTTTTATTGGTTAAACTTTAAATGCCTGAATATGAATAAATCAGTAATCTTTCACATCACCGTTTTTTGCCTTGGTTGCCTGATGCTTTTCAGTTGCCAGTCACCTGAAAAGTCAGATCGGGAAGAGAAGCTCAATATTCTTTTCATCATGACCGACGATCATGCCATTCAAGCGCTCAGCGCTTACAACAACACCTTAATCCAAACCCCCAATCTCGATCGCATTGCCAATGAAGGTGTGCTTATCAAAAACGGCTTCGTGGCCAACTCCATTTGTGCCCCGAGTCGCGCCACCCTCCTCACGGGTAAACACTCCCACAAAAACGGGCAGATGACCAACGAAAACACTTTTGATGGTTCGCAGCTTACATTCCCGAAATTATTGCAGCAGGCCGGTTACGAAACAGCGATGATCGGTAAATGGCATCTGAAAAGTGATCCCACCGGCTTCGATTACTGGAATATACTCCCGGGTCAGGGGGAGTATTATAACCCGGATTTCATTGAAATGGGTGAACAGAAACGGTTCGAGGGCTATTGTACCACACTTACTACCGATTTTGCATTGGACTGGCTGGATAACCGGCAATCCAAAAATAAGCCATTCTGCCTGTTGCTGCATCATAAGGCCCCGCATCGCACCTGGCAGCCGGATACAATGCACTTAGATGAATTTAAAGACGTAGTGTATCCTCTGCCGGAAAATTTCTTTGATGACTACAAGGGAAGAAGAGCTGCTGCCGGGCAGAAACTCAGCATCAGGGAAGATGATATGGATATACGTTACGACCTGAAAATGCAGGATGATCGAATACCATCCCGCTTTCCCTGGATCAATCACACTGCGCGAATGAACGAGACACAGAAAAGCGCCTGGGAGGCACATTATACCCCGGTGAAAGATGAATTTCTTTCCCAAAACCTGTGCGGAGCCGACCTTCATCTCTGGAAATACCAGCGATACATGCGCGATTACCTGGCATGCATTCGCTCGGTGGATGAAAATGTGGGACGCGTGCTTGACTACCTGAAAGAAAAAGAACTGGACAAAAATACCCTGGTAGTTTACACCTCCGATCAGGGTTTTTACATGGGTGAACACGGCTGGTTCGATAAGCGGTTTATGTATGAAGAATCTTTGCGCACGCCTCTTCTGGTGCGTCTTCCAAAGGGTTATGCTGCCCGGGGTACAATAATGGAGTTAGTTCAGAACATTGATCATGCGCCCACTTTCCTCGATTTTGCCGGGGTGGAAATACCGGAAGAAATGCAGGGACGCTCATTAAAACCACTACTTACCGGTGAAAATGAGATCGCATGGCGAAATGCCATATATTATCATTATTATGAATTCCCCAACGAACATATGGTAAAGCGCCATTACGGAATCCGAACCGACAGGTATAAACTCATTCACTTTTACAATGATATCGATGAGTGGGAATTATACGACCTCCAAAACGATCCAAATGAAATGAACAATCTTATCCAATCAGAAGAGCATGCATCGCTTGTTGAAAGCCTCAAATCTGATCTCGCAGAGCTGCAGGAACAATACGAAGATACGGATACATCTACCTATTAAAAATCATAAAAAGTGAAGGTATGTCAGCAGGAAGAAATAATTCCGGAAAAAAACTCATGCTTGTGAAAAGCGTAATCGCCGCTCTCGCGTGTGGCATATTGTTTGGGAGTTGCGATGCTTCAAAAAACGACAAAAAGCCCAACATCATTTACATCCTGGCAGATGATTTGGGCTATGCGGAACCGGGGTGCTACGGTCAGGAAAAAATTGAAACACCAAATATCGATGCGCTGGCAAATAACGGGATGCGGTTTACACAGCACTATACCAGTTCGCCGGTATGCGCGCCTGCCCGGTGTATGTTGTTAACCGGCCTGCATTCAGGCCACGCCCAAATCAGGGGCAACGACGAATGGGCCGACCGCGGTGATGTCTGGAATTTTGAAGCCATGGCCAAAGACCCAAACCTGGAAGGCCAGCGACCATTGAAACCGGGCACACAGACGATCGGGACGCTTTTGCAAAATGTAGGATATAAAACAGGAATTGTTGGCAAATGGGGACTCGGCGGGCCGCTTACTGAAGGCATTCCCAACAAACAGGGTTTCGATTTCTTTTATGGTTACAATTGCCAGCGGCAGGCGCATACTTTTTTCCCGGTACATCTTTGGAAAAATACTGAAAAGGTGCCGCTCAAAAACAAAATGGTTCCCCCGCACACCGGCCTTCCAGATGGAGCCGATCCTTACGATCCTGAATCTTACAGCGACTTCTGGCTCACCGACTATGCTTCTGAACTGATGCAAAAGGAATTGATTCAGTTTATAAAAAAGAACAAGCATGAACCATTTTTCCTGTACTACGCCAATCCGATACCCCATGTCCCTTTGCAAGCGCCCAAACGATGGGTGGACTACTACTTGCAAAAATTTGGCGATGAGAACCCCTACACCGGCGACAAAGGCTATTTTCCGCACCGGTATCCGCGCGCAGCGTATGCAGCAATGGTTTCTTATTTTGATGAGCAGGTTGGCGAAATTGTAGCCACTCTAAAAGAACTGGATTTGTATGAAAACACCATCATCATGTTTACATCTGATAATGGTCCCAGCTTTAATGGGGGCACCGACTCTCCGTGGTTCGACAGCGCCAAACCCTTTAAAAGTGAGCAGGGCTGGGGAAAGGCCAATCTCACAGAAGGCGGCATTCGCATTCCCATGATTGCACAATGGCCGGGAAAGATAAAGCCTGGTTCGGAGACCAATCTTCTGTCTGCACATTACGATGTGTTGCCAACCCTATGCGAAATGGTCGGGAAAATACCTGAGGGATCGATTGACGGCATCAGTTTTTTACCCACACTTTTGGGTGAAGGAAACCAGAAACAGCATGAGTTTTTGTACTGGGAATTTCCTGCATCGGGTGGTCAGCAGGCAGTGCGCATGGGAAAATGGAAAGGCCTCCGTAAAGATATGCTTAGAGACGATTTGCATATCCGGTTGTACAATCTGGAGGAAGATATGCAGGAACAAAATGATGTTTCTGCCGGGCATCCCGAAATTGTTCAAAAAATTGCGGCTATTTTTGAGCAGGAACATATTCCAGCTGAAAATGAACGCTTTAAATTAAAACAGTTGGGGGATTGAAAAATACCATTATAAATGATGTGAAATTTGCCGAACTACAGGATAAACATAGTTTGATAATTATTAACAGTTCAAGCCTGAATTCTTTCTGCGGATTGCACAAAACCCACAAAAAAAACAGTAAGCAATGAACAACAAGTCCTTTATTTTTTGCCTTATTGCCATAGCGGTATTATTAATTCATTGTGGCCGGCCTGCAAACCAATCAGGTATTGTTAAACCCAACATACTGTGGGTTACCATTGAGGATACCTCACCCCAGTTCATAGGCTGTTACGGCAACGATATTGCAGGCACGCCTGTTATCGATAAACTGGCAGAAGAAGGCGTGCGGTTTACCAATGCTTTTGCTACAGGTTCGGTTTGTTCACCCAGCAGAACTGCCATCATTACCGGGGTGAAGACTTACAAGGCCGGAACCGGTAACCACCGCAGCAAATATCCCATTCCGGAATTTGTCAAGGGATTTCCGTATTATCTCCGGCAACAGGGCTATTACACATCCAACAATGTAAAAACGGATTACAACGTAGCCGGAGAAAAGGAATTTATTGCAGAAGCCTGGAATGAAAGTTCAAATACCGCCGGTTGGTGGAACCGCAAACCCGGTCAACCGTTTTTTGCTGTAGTCAATTTTATGGAATCGCACCAATCCCGCACGATGACTGAATCCTACGACTGGTATCTGGAAAATGTTTATGACCAGCTTTCGGAAGATGAAATAATTGACGATGAGGCTTTTGAAATGCCCCCGTTTTATTTCGACAGCCCCGAAATGCGCAAACAGTTTGCACGGGTTTACAACTCGATAAAACTGACCGACAACAGAATTGGCGAATTGCTGACCCGGCTACGAGCGGACAACCTGAATGACAGCACGATCATCATTTTTTATGCTGACCATGGAGAGGGAATGCCGCGCGGTAAAACCAACGGGATCAATTATGGTCATCGTGTGCCCTTTGTCATTTGGTTTCCCGAAATGTATAAGCACCTTTCGCCATGGGGAACCGATGGTGTGGTAACCGATGAGTTAATCGATTTTACGGATCTCGCGCCAACCCTCATCAGCCTGGTCGGGGGAGCAATCCCTGCACACCTGGAGGGCAGGCCTTTCCTGGGTGAAAAGCGCATGGAGCCTGTCAGCCATCTGCACCTCTCATCCGATCGTTCAGACAACGGAATCGATATGGTGCGAACCGTAACCGATGGCAGGTTTGTTTACAGCCGCAACTATATGCCCTATATTTATGAAGCCCGCTACATCCGATACATGGAAATCGGGGAAATAAAACAGCAAATGCGGGAAGATTTGGCTGAAAACAAGCTCAATCCATTGCAGAAAAGTCTTTTCGAGCCCCGCCCTGCAGAATTCCTTTTTGACATTGAAAACGATTTGTGGGAAACGAACAATCTCGTGGATGAGCAGGAATTTCAGCCGGTTCTGGAAAAAATGCGAAAACTTTTGAAAGCAGAAGTGCTGAAATCGCGCGATGTGATGTTCTTACCGGAATATGAAATTGGCCTGCTTCAGGATGCCACTACGGCATATGAATTTCGGCTCGACAACAATAATTATCCACTGGAAGAAATATACCAGGCCGCCTCACTGGCAGGTTTTCGGGGGGTGGAAGTCGCCGAACAACAAATTGAGCTGCTCACACACAAAAACCCGGTAATACGTTACTGGGCTATTTTGGGTTTGCGCAGTCAGTTGCGGGAAACTTTAATGCCATATTCAAAAACGATCCTGGAATCGATGAACGACGTGTACCCGCCGGTGGCAGTTCTTGCATCAGCTATTGGCTACGGGATGTTTAATGATAAATCAGCAGAGGAAAACCTGAAAAAATTCTGTACCAGCGAAAACCTCGATATTTCCCTGCTGGCCGTTTACTCCCTGCTTTATGTAGAACCGGCTCAAAGAGAGCCCTTTGTTGAAACCATCTGGAAGGTCAGGGAAATGGCCGACCGCAATTACAATGTGAAGGCAGCCTGCATGGATGTTCTGGGAAGTCTGAGATTGGTGCCAAACGACATGGATAACAGGCAATGAAATTTTCTCCGGTTATTGTCAACTTTTAAATGATGGGTAAAGCCTGAAACAAGGGTGTGTTGATATATGGGGGGGGCAACCCATTTCTGGTCTGAGACGCTCTAGTCGGTGGTTACCCAGGAGATTCCATATCGAACTACGTACGGGTAAAGCTAACATTCGGCCCCTTCCGCCAGCTGGCAAATGAGACTTTCAGTTGAATGCCTTTGATATTATACTTATTTGCAAGTATTCATTATATTCAATCAATTAATTACCAGATTGAAGATTATGAACAAATTAATTTTTATCACCCTTTTACTTACCGTTCCTTTTTTCATTGCATATTCCCGGGATAATAAAATCAATGTTGTAATTATTGGTTCACACCCCGATGATGCAGATAAGCAGGCCGGTGGTACTGCATTGGAATTTATGAAAAGGGGTAATAACGTCCTGTTTGTTTCCCTCACCAATGGAGATGCCGGACATCAAACTCAGGGAGGTGTAGAACTGGCCCGGAGACGATTTTCCGAAGCGCAGGAAGCTGGCAGGCGGTTTGGCGTGGAGTATATTATAATGGATAATCCTGATGGAAAACTTCTGCCTGCCATTGAAATCAGGGAAGAGATTATCAGGATTATCAGAGAATTTAAGGCTGATATAGTAATTGGGCACCGGCCAAATTCCATGCATCCGGACCGGCGAAATTCGGCAATTCTGCTCCAGGATGCAGCATATATGGTTATCGTGCCAAACGTTGTGCCCGACGTGCCACCTTTGCCCGAAAATCCCCTGTTCCTGTATTTTGAAGACAATTTTAAAAAACCAAATCCATTTCAACCCGACATCGTTGTGGATATAACAAGTACATTTGAACAAAAAATTTACGGAATGGCAGCTCATGAATCTCAGTTTTTTGAGTGGCAGCCCTGGATTACAAAAACACTCGATAAGGTTCCGGCGGGGGGACATGAAAGACTGGAATGGCTTGCCTCAATTAGTAAAAGAAAACTTACCAAAGAAAAACGAAATCAACTTATCAAATGGTACGGAAAAGCAAAAGCTAAAAAAGTCAAAATAACAGAATCGTTTGAAATATGCGAATATGGCAAAAGGCCTGACGATAAGGAAATATTGCGGTTGTTTCCGATGCTGGGATATTAAATGTCCCGTTTTTAGTCTTAGTGTTTCGCTCAAGACTCGCGGGTATTTTTCCATGAGTGATTTTTTTTCCGGACAGCTGCCAGACAGCAATGCAAGCCGGGTGATGAATACTTTTGTACAATAGATCCCATATAACAGCATTCGATAATTGCCGCGCCTGCCTGTGTAGAAACTGATTTGGCAGCCTGGGTCTGTTTGCTATTTGCAATGATCTCTTAAAAAGCAATCTTACTGAAAAGATGTAAAAGGCTTAATAAATACAAAGCATGTGCGCACTGTTTGGCCCGTAAAAGTCTAAGTGAAGTCTTAGCCAGGTACTAAGACTAGTGGGGTGTTAAGAAAATTGTAAATAAAAGCCATGCTTAAAGCGATGAACATCAATCGATAATATCATGAAATAGTATATTTTGTAATAAAATGAGACTTCGTATCACCTTTGACTAAAAGCATAAAATTCAACAATCGGTTTATCGTCGGAATAACGATGGTTTCGGCTATGGGCGGGCTATTGTTTGGCTATGACTGGGTGGTCATTGGCGGAGCAAAACCTTTTTATGAGCGGTTTTTCGATATCACCCATTCGCCCAATTTACAGGGCTGGGCCATGAGCAGCGCACTGATTGGTTGCTTGATTGGTGCACTGATGTCGGGTTACCTGTCCGACCGGTTTGGAAGAAAGTTGCCCCTGATATTAGCTGCTTTGCTGTTTAGCCTGTCGGCAATCGGTACTGGTGCAGTCGATATGTTTACTCCGTTCATCATGTATCGATTGCTTGGTGGCCTTGCTATAGGAATTGCTTCGGCCACTTCGCCAATGTACATTGCTGAGGTTTCGCCGGCACGCATTCGCGGAAGATTGGTCGCGCTGAATCAATTGGCGATTGTGATTGGTATTCTCGCAGCACAAATCGTCAATTACCTGATTGCTGAAAAAGTACCTGATGCAGCAACTGATGAATTTATCCGTCAGTCCTGGAACGGACGAATGGGCTGGCGCTGGATGTTCTGGGCCGAAACAGTGCCTGCACTATCCTTCTTTATCCTCGCTTTTTTCATTCCGGAAAGTCCGCGTTTTCTGGCAAAAACAGGAAAAACGAAAGCGTCGTCAACAATTCTTGAGAAAATAGGCGGATCGGAATATGCACGTACCGAAGAGAAAAGCATTGCCGAAACACTAAGAGACGTATCGCGAAAAATCGACTGGACAGCGCTGCTGGCAAAAAGAGTGCGGCCAGTTTTAATATTGGGGATTGTATTGGCGGCTTTTCAGCAGTGGTGTGGGATAAACGTGATTTTTAACTATGCCGAGGAGGTGTTTACTTCGGCAGGATATTCGGTTTCCGACATGCTGCTGAATATTGTTATTACCGGTTCGGTTAACCTTATTTTTACGCTGCTTGCAATGCGTGTGGTTGATAGTTGGGGCCGCCGGAAGTTGATGCTGCTGGGTTCGGCAGGCCTGGCGGTAATTTATTTATTTTTAGGGGGCAGCTATTATCTCGGATTCCAGGGATTCGCTATCTTATTGCTGGTTGTTATGGCCATTGCGACTTACGCTCTTACGCTGGCGCCTGTAACATGGGTGGTGCTATCAGAGATATTCCCCAACCGGATTCGCGGGGCTGCCATGGCAGTGGCTACCACTTCGCTTTGGCTGGCTTCGTTTGGCCTCACCTACACCTTTCCTGTTCTGAATAAGTTGCTGAATGCATCAGGCACTTTCTGGCTTTACGCTCTCATCAGCATTTCAGGGTTTTTGTTTATTCTGAAAAAGCTCCCCGAAACCAAAGGGAAATCTCTGGAGGAAATTGAAAAAAGTATTATAGACTAATTAACATTGGATATGATGAAAAATTTTTTGACAATCGGGCTTATGCTTCTTATCGGCCTTGGAGGCTGTAAAAGGAGTACAGAAACAAAAATCGACCTCTCAGGGATGTGGCAGTTTCAAGCCGATCCCGGCGATAGAGGTGTGCATGAAAAGTGGTATGAAAACAAACTGGCAGAAACTGTTCAGTTGCCCGGTTCGATGGCAGGGAATGGGAAAGGTGACGACATTACGCTTGAAACCCAATGGACCGGTGGAGTAAGAAACCAGAAATGGTATGAAGATCCGAATTACGCATCATATCTTGATCCGGACAATGTGCGTTTTCCATTTTGGCTACAGCCCGAAAAAAAATATACCGGGGCTGCCTGGTATCAAAAGAAATTTTTCCTGCCCTCTGACTGGCTGGGAAAAACAATTACCTTAACACTGGAACGCCCCCACTGGGAATCCATGGTTTGGGTAAATGGGGTACAGGCCGGTATGCAAAACAGCCTGGCTGTGCCGCATGTTTATGAAGTTTCAGCGTATTTAAAAGCAGGTGAAAACATCCTGACCATACGCATCGACAACCGAACAAAAGATATTGATGTTGGAGAAAATTCCCACAGTATTTCTGATCACACACAATCGAACTGGAATGGTATTGTCGGAGCAATTTCATTGAGGGCCGCCGGAAGGATAAGTTTCCGGAATGTGGAAATTTTCCCGGATATAGCCAACAAAACCGTTGAGATCAATGCCTCGGTAAGCAATGCCTATCCGGAAGAGCAATCTGTAAATTTTGCCGCCAAAGCCCGGTTGAAAAAAACCGGCAAAAGAGCCAGAGAAGAGACATGGGCATTCCGGATTTCTTCCGGCGAGAGCGTTGTAAAAATGTCATATCCGATGGGAGAAGATGCTTTGTTGTGGGATGAGTTCAATCCGAATGTTTACGAGCTGCTTTTAACCCTGAAATCGGGAATTGAAACGGATAATTATACTACCGATTTTGGTTTACGTGAGTTTAAGGTTGACGGAACGCGCTTTGCCATCAACGGACGCCCGGTATTTCTGCGCGGAACGCTGGAATGTGCCATTTTCCCATTAACTGGCTATCCCCCAACTGAAACAGATTACTGGATGAAAATATACAATGCCGTGAAAGCCCACGGCCTGAACCACGTTCGTTTTCATTCGTGGTGCCCACCAGAAGCGGCCTTTGTTGCTGCCGACGAAATGGGTATTTATCTTCAGGTTGAATGTTCCTCCTGGCCAAACCAAAGCACTCAATTGGGGAGCGGCTCGCCCATTGACAAGTACATATGGGACGAAAGCAAACGTATTGTAGCCGAATACGGCAATCATCCTTCATTTGTAATGATGGCCTCGGGTAACGAACCGGGCGGACCAAACCACCCTGATTTTTTAACAGAATTTGTGACATACTGGAAGGAAAGGGATAACCGAAGGATATACACAGGCGCCGCCGGCTGGCCGGTTTTGGCTGCCAATGATTTTCACAATATTCCCAGGCCAAGAATCCAGGGATGGGGCGAAGAGCTCAATAGCATCATAAATTCTGAGCCACCCAAAACCAGCTATGATTGGTCGGATAAAGTGCCTGTTGACGGAATACCTGTCGTAAGCCACGAAATAGGTCAGTGGTGCGTTTACCCCAACTTCAAAGAAATTGAAAAATATACAGGGGTGTTAAAACCGAAGAATTTTGAGATTTTCCGGGAGAGTTTGAATGCGCACCACATGGGGCACCTGGCCGACAGCTTCATGCTGGCTTCCGGAAAATTGCAGGCCCTCTGCTACAAAGCTGACATAGAGGCCGCTTTGCGAACGCCAGGCTTTGCCGGGTTCCAGTTGTTGGATTTACATGATTTCCCGGGACAGGGAACCGCGCTCGTTGGAATATTGGATCCTTTCTGGGAGGAAAAGGGATACATTACCCCCGAAGAATTTCGTCGCTTCAGTGCTGAAACTGTGCCATTGGCGCGGCTCGCGAAGCGTATTTTTACCGAAGGTGAAACAATGACAGCGAATGTTGAAGTGGCCCATTTTGGTTTGGAAGCCCTGCAGGCAGTCAATCCGTCGTGGGAGCTTGTTCATAAGGGTAACATTGTTGCCGAAGGAACACTGGGACAGTGTGATATTTCCATAGGCAATGCCATCGGATTGGGACAGGTGACACATCAGTTTCAATACAAAAACGAACCCCGTAAATTAACACTGGTGGTGCGCGTGGATAAATTTATAAATTCATGGGAAATTTGGGTATATCCTGAAAATCAGGCTATAGAAGACAACGAAATTATGGTAACACAAAACTTTGGGAGTTCAACATTAAAACACCTGAACAATGGCGGAAAAGTATTGCTCACCCTCGGTAAAGGAAAAGTATCTCTGGAGATGGGCGGTGATGTTGGTGTGGGATTCTCCGGCATTTTCTGGAATACAGCCTGGACAGGCAATCAAAAGCCCCACACGCTTGGTATTTTGTGCAATCCAAACCATCCGGCTCTGCAATACTTCCCTGCTGAATACCACTCGAACTGGCAGTGGTGGGATGCCATGAGTCACGCAGATGCCATTCAACTGGATTCGTTTCCTGCGGACCTGACACCCATCGTCCGCATTATTGACGACTGGGTGACAAACCGTCGTCTGGCCTTGCTTTTTGAAGCGAAAGTAGGTGGGGGGAGCGTGCTTGTAAGCGGGGTTGACCTGGAAAGTAATCTGGAGTCACGCCCGGAAGCGCGACAATTGCTGCACAGCTTAAAGCGCTACATGGCCGGCGATAAATTTATGCCCGGGACGGAAATAGAAATGGACAAATTGAAAAAGTTAATAAAATAAAATATTGCGATGAAAGTAATTGGATTACTCGTTTTAGGTTCGTTATCAATTTTCTCATGTACCACCAGATCCCGGCAACAACCGGAATTTAACGCCGTTCAATACGTTGATCCGCAAATTGGCTCGGTACATGGCCGATGGTTTTTTTATACACCTGCCTCGCTTCCTTACGGGATGGCAAAACTGGCGCCGCACACCAACGCTTACGAAAGTGTTGGGAGCTGGCTTCCCGGCGGGTACGACGATCGGCACACTTCTATTGAGGGTTTTGGTCATTTTCACGAATTTCAGATTGGCGGGGTAGTGGTTATGCCCACAACTGGCCGGCTGAAAACCATTCCCGGCACGCTTGAAAACCCGGACGAGGGTTATCGCTCGCGTTTCGACAAAGCGGACGAACACGCTGAGCCGGGCTATTATTCGGTGGCGCTGAAAGATTACCGGATTAATGCCGAACTCACAGCAACCGAAAGAGTGGGATTTCATCGTTATACTTTTCCGGAATCGAAGGCGTCGCACATCATTTTTGACATTGGCCACAAACAGGGTGAAAGCAGCGATGTGATTGAGTCGTTTGTTCAACTGGTAAATGGCAATGAGATCGAAGGCTACGTGGAAACCTACCCCGAATATGCTAAATTTTGCGACCCTGGCAACTACGTGAAAATGTATTTCATTGCCCGGTTCAGCAAGAATCCCAATTCCCACGGCACTTTTATTGATGAAGAGATTCAACTTAATACTGCCGCCACAAAAGGTGTGCGCAATGGTATTTTTGCCACTTTTGAAACTGCGGAAAACGAAGTGCTGGAGATGCAGGTGGGCCTTTCTTATACCAGCATTGAAAATGCCCGGTTGAACCTCTCAACCGAGGCAGCCAATAAAACATTCGACGAGGTGCGCAAGGTTGCAACCCGGCGATGGAACGAAATGCTGGGCCGGATAAAAGTGACAGATCGGAATGAAGAAAATAAAACAAAGTTTTATACGGGTCTCTACCATGCTCTTTTGGGGCGTGGTATCGCCAGCGACGTCAATGGGCAGTATAAACTGAATGGTGAAGGCATCGGGCAAATTCCGCTTGATGAAAACGGCGAACCTCGTTACAACCACATCAATACGGATGGCATTTGGGGTGGATTCTGGAATTTAAGTCAGCTCTGGGCGATGGTTTACCCTGAATATTTCATGCAATATCTCCAATCAAACATCGATTTCTATAAAGAAACCGATTGGTTGCACGACGGGGAAGCTGCAGGTGTATTTACAAATGGTGTTCAAACCAATTTTCAGGGACTGCTCATCGCTTCATCCTTTAATTGTGGCTTGCGCGATTTCGACTGGGAAACCGGCTACCAGGCTGCTTTGAAAAATGAACTGGACTTCAGAGGCCGAAATCTGGGAAACGGAAAATACGATCTCCACTATTTTGTGAATCAGGGATATGTCCCTTACCAGGACACAACCATTTCCAATGGCTGGGTATTCAATTTCGGAGCATCACACACACTCGAGTATGCATTCAGTTCGTATGCCGTGGCACAAATGGCCAGGACACTGGGTAAAGAAGCGGATTACCACAAACTGATCAGGCAGTCAGCCTATTGGAAAAATTTATTTGATCCCGAAAGCGGTTTTATCCGCCCGAAGCTTCCCAACGGGGAATTCATCGAACCATTTGATCCTATGAAAGGATGGGATGGTTTTCAGGAAGGCAACGCATACCAGTTTACCTGGTTTGTGCCGCATGATATTGCCGGTCTTATCGAAATAATGGGTAAAGATTTATTTAATGAAAAGCTGGAAAAAGCATTTGAGGAAAGTCGCAAATCATTATTCGGCGGAGGACAGGAAATACATAGCTTTTCCGGTGTGGACAAATTGTATAACCATGGGAATCAGCCATGTTTACACCAATCCTGGTTATTTAACTACTCGGGCAAACCCTGGCTTACGCAAAAATGGACGCGCACGATATGCAACGAATTTTATGGCACAGAACCACTGCATGGTTATGGTTTCGGGCAGGATGAAGACCAGGGCCAACTGGGAGCCTGGTTTGTAATGTCTGCCCTCGGTTTGTTTGATGTCCAGGGACATGCCCGAGCCAAACCAACCTTCCAGTTTGGTAGCCCGATGTTTGAAAATGTCTCTATCCGACTTGGCGAAAACCCGAAGCATCAACTTATCTTGGAAGCCAGGAATAACGGTCCTGAAAATTATTATATCCAAAGCTTGAAATTCAATGATGAAGCCATTGAGCAATCATGGATGCCAAGAGAAAAGCTGATGCAGGGCGGAACACTCACATTCCGGATGGATTCTGTTCCAAATGAAAGCTGGGGTGTAAACATTCCCCCGCCTTCAATGAGCGATGAACTAGAATAAGACTGAACTAAAAATATAGAAAATATGATGAACAAACTGTTTTTTATCTGCATCACTGCCGGCATTTTAGCGTGCACATCGCAAACGGCGCAAAATGAAAATCTCATGAAACAAATTCAAACCAATGAATACTTCGCTTTTGTAAAGGAAAAAGCATTGGAAGTTGTAAAGACCGGATTTAACGCCGGTGACGGGTACGGCGAAGTCTGGATTCGCGATTACAATACCTTTATCGAACTATCTGCCCTCGTGTATGATTCCGAAGTGCTGATAGAAAACCTGTTGGTATTTTTCAGAATGCAGGGCGATGATGGTAATATCATTGATGGGTTTATACCTGCTGACAAAGCGGGAGCAGGTTACGACTATATTTATTCTGAGCTGGAACCACGTTATGCCGGGCACAAAAATACCGTGGAAACCGACCAGGAATCATCACTGGTGCAGGCGGTTTACAAGTATGTAAAAACCATGGGAGACGATGCTATTCTCAGAGAAAAAGTGGGGGACAAAACTGTCGCGGAGCGCCTGGATTGGTCTATGGATTTTCTGATGAATCATCGCTATAATGAAGCATATGGCTTGCTTTGGGGTGCTACTACGGCAGACTGGGGCGATGTGCAGCCCGAGCATGAATGGGGCGTTTACTTCACTGACGACTCCCACTATGCCATAGATATTTACGACAATGCCATGTTCCTGATCGCCCTGCAAAACCTGATGGAACTGCTCCCGGATCTAAAGGATAAGTGGCAGCCGGTGCACAGTCGTATTTTCGACAACTGCCGGAAGCATCTATGGGACAATGCCAATCAAAAATTCATCCCGCATATTTACCTCGATGGCTCACCCTTTCCGGATGACTTCAATGAAAATGAGATTTATTACCACGGCGGAACAGCGGTAGCTATTGAAGCCGGGCTGCTTTCAAAGGAAGAGATAAAAACTTCCCTTGATAAAATGTTAGCAAACGTGGAAGCAAGTGGAGCAGGTTCCATTGGCCTCACCATGTATCCGCCCTATCCGGAAGGTTTCTTTAAGAATAAGGGCATGTACCCATATGGGTATCAGAATGGTGGCGATTGGACCTGGTTTGGCGGGCGGATGATTCAGCAACTAATCATTTATGGTTTTTTGGAAGAAGCCTATGAGCATTTGCAACCCATGGTAAAAAGGGTTAATGACAACGATGGTTTTTTTGAATGGTACACGGTAAACAACGAGCCGAAAGGTTCAGGAACATTTCGCGGATCGGCAGGTGTGCTCTGGAGTGCCATTCAATTGCTTGAAGAGCGGGCCAAAGGATAAGCCAGCTAATAACAAAATGTAATCTCGTGGTAAACTTTAATTATTAATGGCCTTTAATACCATTCTAAACTGATAATAATGTCTTTCAATTCTATCTAAATAATCTTTATCCGGAAATAATAGGCTGTTAAACATATTAAAAACTCTATCCGAAATAGCAGTTTGATATTGAAATGTATCTAATGCAGGTCCTTTAAAATCCTGGATATCTTTTTTACTAAACCCTTTAAATTCTTTTCTGTAGTAGGAGAGGTTTCCCCATCCATATGCGATCGTTGCGACTATTTTGCGATTCATTAAGACATTTAAAAATACTCTGCGGCAATCGCACTCATTGCAGAAAAGTTCAATGAAAGCATAATCACCTGCCGGAAGATGAAATACATTGTCATACTGTGTTAAGGTTATTACTCTTGTTTCTTTTTCAGCTATGCCTGGACAAAGAGTGTGCAATGGTATGTATGGCATCTGTTTTTCTGTTTAGTTAATATCGTCAGTTGAATCAATAATCTGGAACTTAAAATTCCACCCTTCAAACCCTTGGAGTAAATCAATAAATTTTTCAATTGTAATCCTTTTACCGTCAATTTCGAAAAAAAAGTCAAACCTCGAATTATTAAGGTTATCATCCCATAAAAACCGGCCTGCTAACTCATAATCATCACATATCGCATATTTCCCGTCTTTAAGGTGGAGGTATCTTCTATTGATTCCTTTTTTGATTTTTGCTTTAAGTTGAAATTCAGCTTTTTCTATGTCACCATCAAAATCTGAGAGAATTTGGAAAACCCGGGGTTCAAAATCTTTATTATTATTAATCACCTCTAATGCTTCCGATAACAAACCTGATGGAACGTCAAACGTTGCGATTTTAAAATGATACTTTTTGTTCCATTTGTCTGTAATAAAAAAATCATATCCTTCCTTAAGTGTATTATGTATTATTGTTTTACCGTCGTCCATTTGATTGTATTTTTGATATCTCCTATTTTGTTTTACCTATAAAGGAAGTTTTGTCCTTAAAAGCTTTTTCTATTTACCAAAATGCGTTGTATAGCAGAAATTTTATCCATCATTTTTTTATCACTTTTTTTATTGGAATGATAACTTATCACAGGGATTTTCTACACACGCAGAAACTAACGCGGTGTTACCGGAAAAGTGAAGTTCAAATAACATCTACACAGTATATAAATGATTTCTGTTTCACAGGCACCTAAAAGTGCGACCCCGCATGTTAGATATTGACCACATACCGATTGGTATTTCTCTTATTCAAGCCGCTGCGCAGTTGCTTTTTATTATAATATCCTCCAACCATTCATATTACCAATATGATTGCTGATGTAAAAATGGTTTTAAATATCCATTCAGCCTCGTATTTTAATATATCGAAAAAATAATGATTTAAAATGCAACCTGTTACGGGGTTTGCCACTCTATTAGCTCAGAAGATATCAAAAAACCATATTACAATGAATAAACTGTTTAACAGAATCATGATCAAGGCTGCTTTGAGCGCCTTTGTGTTTGCGTTTACATACGCATTTTTTTCAGGTAGTGCAAAAGCTGCCGATGAACCATACCTGACAAGGACATTTAATCTCAATTCAGGAGAATTGTATGTGAGTACATCAGGAGGTTCAATCAGGGTGGAGGGTGGCAACACCAATCAGGTGCGCGTTGAGATGTATGTCAAATCAAGTAAGAGCAAATCGAATATTCAGAAGACACTCGATGAAGATTATGACATCAGAATTGAAAAAACCGGATCACGGGTGGAAGTTGTGGCCAAAAGAGAAAGCAAAGTCCGGACCTGGGATGGAATCAGTATATCATTTGTAGTTTATACACCTAAAAATTTTGCATGCGAGATGAAAACAAGCGGCGGTTCTTTAAAGATTTCCGGTGTTTCAGGTGCAGGGCATAAGCTTCGAACAAGCGGTGGCAGCATTACTACTTCAAATATGTCAGGAACACTGGATGCAGCCACCTCCGGTGGAAGTATCAATATCAGCAACTACCAGGGTGAAATAAATGCAAAAACCAGCGGAGGGTCGATCAAGCTTGAAGAAGTTGCCGGAAATATCAAAGCGACAACATCGGGTGGGGGCATTAAAATCGAAAATGCAAAAGGATCAGTGTATGCTACGACAAGTGGAGGCAGCATCAATGCACGGATCGATAATCTGCAGGACCAGCTTGTGCTAAAAACCAGTGGCGGCAGCGTGCATGCCACCATTCCATCCGGATTGGGCCTCGACCTTGATCTGAGGGGAAATCGCGTGAATACGTCGCTGAGTAATTTCTCAGGCGAATCAAAATCAGATCGCGTCCGTGGTACGGTAAATGGCGGGGGAATTGTTGTGCAGTTGGCTACCTCAGGAGGAAGCGTAAAACTGGATTATAATTAGAACAGCAGTTACAAAACAAATAGCGGTCAGAGATGGCCGTTTTTTGTTTGACCCGGATTATTCATCACAAAAAGCCAACCCTGTGTGGCTGGTTTAGCAATTGACTGTTATTGAAACTATTGGGTGCAGAGCTAATTTCGATCACGGAAAATGTGGATACCCAATTTTGCGGGTTAATGTGAAATTTCGTTAGACAATGAAAAGGGATGACTCGATTTTTCGGTGCCCCTTTTTTTATCGGGTTTGCTGTTCATGTAAAAGCTTAGTCTTCCGCCTTTTATAATATCTTCATGCGCGATCCAATTTTTGTCATATCGATTCCCATTCAATTCGACTTTTTCGACATAAACATTCTGGGGATTGTTGTTGATTCCTTCAATTTCGAATTTACTTCCGTTCGGTAAATTGAGCGTTATCTTTTGAAAAAGCGGCGAACCCAGCACATATGACGGATGTCCTGGCGTGACAGGATAAAAACCCATTGCACTCATCACGTACCAGGCAGACATCTGGCCGTTGTCTTCATCTCCGCAATAACCATCCGGAGTTGGTTTGTATAGTTCATCCATAATGGTTCTGACCCACTTCTGCGTCTTCCAGGGCTGATCCGTGTAGTTGTATAAGTAAGGCATATGCTGAATTGGCTGGTTTCCATGCGCATACTGGCCCATGTTTGCCAACACCATTTCAGTCATTTCATGGATCACCTTTCCATAAGATCCTACTTTAAATTCACTTGGCGTGGCAAATACTTTATCGAGCTTATCCACAAAATTGTCATTACCGCCCATCAGGTCGATCAGCCCTTGTACATCATGGAATACAGACCAGGTGTAGTGCCATGCATTGCCTTCTGTGAAAGGGCCGCCCCATTCGATCGGATCAAAGGGTTCGTGCCATTTCCCATCTGCCTGCCGACCGCGCATAAACCTGGTTTTGCTGTCGAAAACATGCCGATAATTAAATGGCTTGCTTCTGAATTGTGCAATGTCATCAGTCTGATTCAGTTTTTTTGCCATTTGATAAATGCAGAAATCATCATATGCGTATTCAAGCGTTTTGCTGGTTGCTTCGCGGTATTCCGGATAAGGCACATAGCCCATGGAGTTGTATTCGCGGATGCCATCTCTGCCGGGTGCCCAGCCTGGAGGTGTTACAAAAGCATCCTTTTTCATGGCCTGAAACGCCAGTTCAACATCAAAATTATCTATTCCTTTCAGATAAGCATCAGTAAACAGTGATGCGCTGTGCGACCCGATCATTACTTTTCGGTATCCTGGGCTTGGCCAGATGGGCAGCCAGCCACCTTCCTTATACGCGTTGAGCAGTCCTTTCATCATATCGCCATTTCGCTCCGGATACATGATGGTATAGAACGGGAACAATGTTCGGAATACGTCCCAATAGCCGATATCGACAAACATATGTCCCGGGCGAACATTGCCGTTAAATGGACTGTAATGCACCATTTTGCCTTCATCATCTATTTCATAAAACATTCTTGGGAATAGCATCATTCTGTAAAGGGATGAGTAGAACATTTCCCTTTGCTCTGATGAGGCGCCTTCTATGGTAATTTTATTAAATTCCGTGTTCCAGGTTTGATGGAGTTGGATCCTTAACTGATCGAAGGAGTATCTGGTCACTTCTCTGGTCAGGTTGGTTACCGACTGAGGCATGCTAATGAACGATGTGGCAATGCGTACATTTATTTGTTCATTTCTAAAGGTGCTAAACCGCAGCGCAACACCGGTATGATCTCCTTCGATTTCGCGCTCGAGTGTCTTGAGCGAATCATTATTCCACAAAGTGAAACTATCAAAAGGTTTGTCAAAATCAATCACAAAATAGGTTGCAAAATTCTTGGGCGTACCACCGCTGTTATTTCTGGAAATGCCGATGATCCGCTGACTTCGGGGAATGACCTTGATGAATGATCCGCCAGGCAGCGCATCAACGAGTACCCATGATGACTGAGATTCAGGAAAAGTGAAACGCATCATGGCGCCACGTGGTGTGGCGGTCATTTCTGCAGTGATCTTTTTTTCAGAAAAATTCACCTGATAATAATTGGGCAGGGCTATTTCGCCGGCATGGTTAAAACTCAAACCGCGTTTTTTTTCATCGATGATCAATTCGCCTGCCTGAGGCATAATGGAAAATGCGCCATAATCACCCATCCACGGGCTTGGCTGGTGCGTGCAACGGAAGCCGTTGATGGTCTTGGCATTGTAGCTGTAAATCCATCTGCTGTCATGCGGTTCGGTTTGGGGTGTCCAGAAATTCATGCCCCAGGGGTAGGCCACGGCAGGATATGTATTGCCATTGGAAAGATCGAAGTCTGATTGCGAGCCGATCCGTGTATCCACAAACTGAACCAGGTTGCTCTGATCGTTTTGTATTCTGGATAAGTCTCTGAATTGGCATGAGGCAATTGCCCAAAAACCCAGCAGGTATGTAAGGGTAATTTTAGCAGAAGGAAAGGACGCGGATTTAAAAAGTTTAGTGGTCATAAACAGTTGTTGCATGTGCATCATGCGCTAAATTTCTTAAAAAACGAAAAATATTACTATTCAATTGCATTTTTTTCTGAACCTGATTTGAATGTTGAATCGGTGGAGCCCTAAAGCAATAATGGGATGTCGTCAGACCGACTGCATGGTGTAATTGAAAAGATGCGAATTAGTCGCAGGTTTTTATAGCGATGTTAATTAAAGAACCTTGTACTTAAGCGTGGCAAGTCACTTAGGCTAACGCAGGAAAATATTTCCGATCACCGGTAACTTACAAACCACATTTCCATGTCTTTTTTGCCCTTTACAGCAACTTTTCCTCTTGGTTCAAACGCAAAATCCGGAATGTTTTTAATCTGGCTGTAGGTTGAATGGGATATATTCACCTTTCCATTTTCCCCCGAACTTTCCATGCGTGAAGCTGTATTTACGGTATCTCCCCAGATGTCATACTGGAATTTGCGCACTCCGACAATCCCCGCAACCACCGGGCCTGAATGAATGCCCAGGCGCATGGAAAAGGAATTGCCCTTTATCGCGGTTCGGTGATTGATAAACTGTTGCATTTCCAGCGCGGCGCGTACAACTGACCCGGCTGCATTTTCCACGCCGCTATGCATGCCTCCTGCTGCCATATATCCGTCGCCGATGGTCTTGATTTTTTCGATGCCGTAATTCGTGATAATCTCATCGAAAGCCGTGAAGCATTCATGCAGTTCCGATACAAGTTCTGCCGGTTTCATGGTCTGGGCGTATTGGGTGAAATTCACAAAATCAGTAAACATGATTGTGACGTTTTCCAGGCTTCGTGCTTCTGCGGAACCTTTTTGTTTAAGCTCCTCAGCAACCTTGGCGGGAAGAATATTCAGCAAAAGGCCATCTGATTTGATTTTTTCTTTTTCTAATTCTTTTCTGCTAATTTCTATTTCATGTGTGCGCTCCTCAACTTTTGATGTGAGTTCCTGATTGTAATTTTCCAATCGCTTGTTGGCCCGGCTGAGGTTGGAGAGCAACTGATAGTTGGATACATTGGCTTTCATGAATCCCCCGATTACCTCAAAAGTTTCCAGGTCGCTGGGCATTAATGGCGGGTAAAATGGCAATGCCTCTTTTTCACGTCCGGCAATTACCCATCCTTCTATTTTATCGCCACTAAGAATGGGTGTGCCGACCATAAAAGGCAATAGAAGATCGCGGCTCAATTGTTCAATATAAGGTTCCTTTTGTGTTGATTTATTTACCAGGATGGAGGGTTCAATCAAATCATTGAGTTCGGTCAGGTCCAGTTCATTCTGAAGGTATGCTTCCAGGTCAGTTTTGTTATATCCGAGATGCCATTTTGGCACAAAGCTATCATGAAAAGTGCTGTTTCTCCAGAGCACCACGGCCTTGTCCATCTTCATGGTGGTCAGTATCAGCTTTAGAGTTGAAGCAAAAAAAGTGTCCAGATCGATTTTAGTTCCAATTGTTTCGTGGAGTTTATGCAATATCTCATAGCCGATTTTTTTTTGCTCCAGATCACGCTTGAGAAAAATGATCTGGGAATCGACCATGATATTGTAGCCCGCAACCTCATCAGACAGATTTTTGTAATATGACACAGCTCTTTCGAGCTTCTCTATTTTGTCCTTGAGGGCATCGAGTTGTACAAATGATTCTTTTTTCTCTAATTCCAAGATTTAAGATTTTTCGCTAAATAAACAAAATAAGCCCGTCCAGTCAAATACCTGAAGCTCTCCATTTATTTTCGCCAGTTCTCCGGCTTCATAAATACCAAGTAGCGGAATTTTATTGTTAATAGCCTTCTGTATGTGCACAACATCCTCTTCCGAGTTCTGGGAATACGCCGAAGCCCTGCCGGCACAATTCAGATAGAAGGCAAACAATGGCTTTCGCCCCGCTGATTCTTTGCCTTCCATGAAACTGGTTATTTTTTCTTCTATTGTATCCATTTCAAAACCCCGCCGCATAAACTGGATCTCAGTGCCTTCCTGTAAGTCCATTTCGGCCATGATTAAACCTCTGGTCGCAGGATTGACCCCTACGCACATTCTGTTCACATATTTCGCCCTTTTCCTGTCCCACTTGTCGCCCAGGTTTTTGCCCAGTGTCACAAAAAATTTGATTTTTTCATAATTATTTTTCAGTTCAGGGCCGAGTATGTCGCTTACAAAATCCAGTGCGGGCTTATGATCAATTTCCAGAATTTCCGCGCCATTGCTTTTTGTAACAGTGAAGTATGAACTCGCGGGAGTGCATCCTTCAAGCCGCAAGACATCTAGTTGAATATTCCCCGTAAAGGCAACGGCTATCGCGGCATTTTGAATGGTTTCATTTTTAAACCACTGAAAGGTCGGTTTGAACTTCATGTCGCCCATCAGCCTTGCACCCACAATATTTGGCCATTGCTGTATTTCTTCAAATGCCCCGGTAAGCAGGGGCGTGCCAAAATTCATCTGAAATCTTCCTTTTTGCCGATTCACGGCATCAAAAAGCAAGAAAATATGTGGTTCAGTCTCAAATTCTGTATTTCTGATTTGGTGAAAAAGCTTTTTCCCGGTTTCGTATTCGTTAAAGGCTATGCCTTCTTCCTTAAAAAGGTCGACTTTCATAGAATCAGAAGACAATACGCCCACAACACATTGGTGCCCATCATATCCGAAATCATTGTTGCTGATGGTTCCGTTGGCAAATCCACCAATAAAATCGCCGTGCCTGATGATACTACTTACCCCGGAAAAGAACTCTGCCGCTTCATGTCTGGAGGTACAAAACAGAAAGCAAAGAAGGATGCTTTCTGTTTTTAGTCCTGAACTGTTCAAGGCTTCCGCAGCGGCTTCTTTGCCGGCGTTGAATGAATTGGCCAACTCACTAAATCCTACACCGAATGTTGTCATCTTAAAGTGTTGGAGTGTGAAAAAGCAACCTTTGTTTTATAGCAATTCAAATTCTGATGTTACACGCAGAGGAAGCTCTATTGTGTTTTTTATCGGAGATTTCTTATCCAGCGTCTCTTTCGATTTTCTGAGTTGATCGGGCGTTACACCGTCCTTGCCTTTTAGCTTTACTTTATAGTGCAAATCAAGCGGTCCGCTTGGCTTGCTTCTGTCGAGTCCCAGCACGCCGTGAATATCAAAATTCACATCTACTTCAACTTCTATTCTTTCAAGGTCTGCGCCAAACAGGGCGGCATTTGTAGCGATACCGGCAGTGAGGCAGCCGCACAAGGCACTGGCGAGATATTCAACCGGGTTTGGGTATTCGTCAGCACCGCCCAACACGGCAGGTTCATCTACCCGGAGGGTAAATTTATTGCCTCCTTCACGGATGTTTTGACCATTCGAGTGGAGTTCATGTACCTGTACTTCCGCCTGGGTACTGCCAAGCCATTTTGATTTTGCCTTGAACTGCACATTGGCAACTGCCGGGTCAGCTTTGATCGCATTTACGAGATTCTCAATGCTGTCGAGGTTAATGCCGTTTTTAATTGTAGCCATGGAATAATTGATTTAAGTTTTGTGGATAAATTAAATGTGAAATATTTTATTCTGTTAAAATAAAGGAATTAAATCCAATTATTTCAATATTGTAAATAATTTACAATCAAATTGTTAAAAGTGTATCTCTGTTTTATCTTCAGGACTCATCCATATCTAATTACCAACCATAGATGTTAAAAAATTACAATCCTTCTGAAAAAGAAATAAACCTCGCTTTAAGCGCGCTGAAAGCATTCGAAAGCTCGGCTGATCAATCTATGGCTGCCGGGCGACTAAAAAGCAGGCTTTATCAATACCTGACAAAGGCTTCAGAGTTGGAGCACCTGCTGAGTATGCAATATTTGTTTGCGGCCTTTTCATTAAAAAAATATCCGGAGGAGTTTGCGGCATATTCACCTGGAAATGCAACGACCGCCAATAGCGCAATCCTAAGTCAGTTGGAACGAAACAGGCGCTGGGAGGCAAAACTGCTTTATGTTTCCAGGCAGGAAATGGAGCATCTGAACATGGTGCAAAATCTTATTGCAATTCTAGGAGAAGAAGCTTATCTGTATCACCCCAATTTTCCGGTGCCGGCTAACGAAAATCCTTTAGGCTATCCCATCGAACTAATCCCTTTTTCGAAATATGCCGTCCAGGTTTTCAGGTTTTGGGAAAAGCCCGATCATCTGACTTTAAATCCGCCTTCAAAAACTGATAATCTAGAAAATTCAAATATAACTGAATCAGATAGTGGATTTGATATTGGTGATAGTGTGATTGCATGCTGGGAAGAAATTATAAGGGTAATCGAAAACAAAACACCTGAACCAGGCGGAGTGGCCAAAGAATCTATCGAAGAGCTTTATACCTGCATCAATACCTATTTCTATTTTTTACTCAAGCACAAGCTGATTGATGGGGGAAACATAAACAGGATTGTCGAGGAGCACTTTGGTTTTAATATATCCCTGGATCCCATTGTGGAAGGTAAATATTACAAATACGTGACTGATGTCATTCACCAGATCATTTCAGAAGGAGAGGGTGTTTGGGGAGTGCCCCCATCGCTCGATAGCCATTTCATGGTGTTTCAGGAGATACTGGATGAAATATCGGAAATAGAGATTATTGAAGAAATCGCAAATTTCGCACTACCGGTCGTGGAAAATCCTGTAGCGCCTTATGAGGAGAAGGAGTCTGGCATCACCAGCTACAGCAGTACTTGCCGGATTGAAAACCTGAAAGTTTATGAAATCACCAACGAGATCAGTATTTTGGCCATGGGCCTGTTCAATGATGCGTATATGCTTCTGAATAAAATGCTTACAAGTTTTTTTAACGATTACTCCATCGACTACACCACCGGCATCAGGCCTCCGCAAACCAATGCTTTCTTCCGAACTTCATTTTATCCTTTTATGACGATGGTGATCAGGCCGTTGGGCGAGATCATTTGCAGACTGCCGGCTGATAAAGATTATAAAGGCGATCATTTACCATCAAAGACAGCGGGGCCAAATTTCTTCTTCAACATACCGCACAACTCTGGTCTGACAGAGATCAGTACGAAATTCAGGGAAAAAACTGCCATGGAAGACATCATTGAATCACTCCATAGTATGTCAGAAAAGGCTGAAAAACTTGCAGGTTTATGCGAATCAGAAGCATATCACGTTGCCAACTACAAAAATCCGGATTCGCGGGATTTCAACGTCCGGTTCAACTATTTGACTGAAAACCTATTGAGGATTGCGCAAAACTTCGAGTGCTATTGGAAAGGCGAGATCATTGCGCCGATATCTTCCAAAAACTTCCAGAACTTTTCTGATACCTATAATTAACCCATTATTCCATGATTTTAGATATAAATTTTGAGGGTTTCTGGCAATGCAGGCTGGCTACCGATCCGGATCCATCGGATGAGCAAAAGGGCATAAGTGGCTTCACCTATTCCGTGGCAGGAGAAACGCTGCTTGAGCCATCCTTCTGGAGTCAGGCAAGCGATATAAAGAAAGCTAATGGCATGAAAGAAGCCGAATTTTCGGACCCCCTGACAAGCAAGGAATGGCTCAAGATAAAAAACATAAGGGAAGCCTCCCCGGACTATGCCAGCTACAACGAAAGAGGGATCGGCATCAAAGTAACCGACATAAAGCTCGATGGCGTAAAACATGATCCGACTTACGAGAAACTACTTCACGGTATTCAAACTAAATTGACTGGTGCTCTGGTGCGTTTTGAAAAACGGCCTGACAACCCTGGACTATCCTATCAATGGA
>CAYZWN010000040.1:25830-28296 GCA_964482185.1 uncultured Roseivirgaceae bacterium | reverse complement strand
TTTTTGCAGGATCAAGTTTAAATCCCGCAGCCGTTACCAGACCTTCAGTTATTTGATATAGATAGAAAGGCAGCTTTTGATTGACATTGGCCACTGAGAGATCTAGCACAAAAGGCTCCTTGCTGTTATTGACAATAAATACTGAAATATTACCATCACGGTTTTTATAAGCTGTTGCAACAACTCCATCCAGCTTAGTAGTGGTTTTCAACGAAAGCACAGAAGCGTATTTGCCCATAAAACGGGTTACCATAGCATAGCCATAATAGGCTTCATTTTCGGGAACAATATTTTTAATGTAGTTCCTTGTGGCAATATCATACGTTTTTACAAGCTGCCATTGAGCATCCATGTCACCTCGGTTGGTGAAACTCCAACGGTTAAATCCATCAACACCGAGGTTCATCCCCAAAGCAATATCCGAAGCATTTGAGCGTGCTGCTTCAAACGTTTTTGGCCCCGGATGGTCGGCACCAAAACCCAGATTCATATTTCCTATTTCTGTAATGAAAAATGGTTTGTTCTTCGAAGCCGCATATTTTACCCAATCGCTTACAATTTGTTGGCCGCCCTCTTTAGTGTAAATTCCAAAATAGGAGTGAATATCCAATGAACCCAAATATTTTTCGAATTCCATTTTTTCAGGTTCACAAGGAGGTAAGCTCGTCCATCCGGGCCCTGCAATGGGTATGTCTATATTTTCTGATTTAAATTTTTCGTACAATGCCTTCCATGCATCGGTAATTGTAGGTCCATTATGACTGCCCGATGTCCACCAATAACCCCAAGTTCCGCCGGGAGGCTCATTTACCATACCGAAATGTTTTATGCAAGTATACTTGCGCGTTTCGGTAAGGTGCTTTAACAGGGTGGCAATGCCATTTGCAAAATCGTCGACCGATTTGGGCGAACTAATCAAGGGGTGAACACCACTGAATGAATTCCAGGCTACCTGTCCCCACATTTGTTGCAGAAATACATCGGCATTATTTGCCTGGCACCAGTCGAGAATGCGATAAAGCGCCTGCATTTCATCGTTTTCCCAGTCAAAATTATTCCTTTCAGGTTCGTACATGTGTTGGGCAAGCTCCACCCGAAGAAAGTTCAATCCGAGCCATTTGGCATGGTCAAAGAGTTGTTCCCAGGCCGAATTGTCTGTTAAAGGGGGATTTCCGGCATAAGCGCTTCCTCGAGGATTCACAAGCCGGGCCGGATAATCGTAATTTGAGTTATCGAATGGCATTTCGTGAATAAGCGCATGCCACGAAGCGCCTATGCCTCCCTTCATTTGATGGGTGATTACATTTGCATCTACTTGTATTTCCATATTTTTCGCCTGTTCATTTAGGTTGGTAAAAGCGCTAACTACCATCACCAGCAAAATTGGTAATAATTGGTTTTTCATTTCAATTCAGCTTTAAATTTCTAAAATCTCACATAACCCTTTAGCGTGCCGCATTTCTGGCCTTCGCCTGAACCGTATGGACGAATCGTGTACGCTCCCACGCAAGCTGGCACAATAAATACTTCGGCATAATGAACTATAAATGGTTCAAAAGCGTATGACGGACTCTCGACAATCACTTCATCACCCTCAACCAGACAAATCACATGTACGCCGCAGTTGGTATGGTGCTCAACTTTTTTGGTAAACCAATGACGACGGGTTTCTATGAATTCACGTTCATGCAGACCGGTTCGCTCCTCTACCCAGCCGTCACCTTCATTCAATTTTTCAGTCGCAATGATCAATTCATTCCTGCAGTAAGCCTCCCTTCTATCCCATTGGATGTTGGCTTTGCCATGCTCAATGTTGATGGGTCGTGGCTTGCCATCCATGCCCAATCTGCCCCAATCCCAGAGCTTAAAAGTAAAAATGTAAGGTGTTGCTGAAATCTCCAGTACCAGACTATCCTTTCCGGAGCAGTGAACCGTACCCGCCGGGATCATTACATGATCGTGCTTTTTAATTGGCCACTTAGCCACGTGTTTTTCCGCATCAAAAACCCCGCTTCTTTTCGAGGCTTCCAACTCAGAAATCATCAGGTCAGGGTTTACATCGTCTTTTAGTCCGAGGTAAACGCATGCTCCTTCCCGGGCGTCGAGCATGTAGTAGCTCTCATCCTGTGTATAGTGCATACCAAATTTTTCCTGAATGTATTCAGTTAGCGGATGCACCTGGAGGCTGAGATTACCCCCTTCAAAAGTATCAAGAAAGTCGAAACGTATTGGAAACTCATCGCCAAAGCGCCCGTGTACTGGTTTACCCAGGAGTTTTTCAGGGTAACGAAATACAAGATTTATTGAAGGCGTTTCGATGATGTCTTCCCCAAATTTCAACAACAGACTGTTTTCTTCTGGCACACAATTGAAACACCAGGCATAGTTTGGTGCGTCTGGATCGAGGTTGCATTTCTCCTTCATCCATTGTCCGCCCCATGGCCCCGGATCAAAAAATGGCACGAC
>CAYZWN010000040.1:0-25820 GCA_964482185.1 uncultured Roseivirgaceae bacterium | reverse complement strand
AAGCAGGGCTTCTCCACGCACCATTTTTGGTTCGCCTTGTTTATTGGTATCCAGTACAAAGTCCCACTGGTCAAATAGCTTTTTTTTTAACCGGTCGCATGCCCGCCAGTCCACGAAAAAGCCTTGTTTATACAGCAGCATCCAGTCTTCTGTATTACGGTTGTTCAGGCCTACATTATCCACCAAATGTTGGCGCATCCTCAGTTGAATTTCCCAGCGGGCCATATCGGCATATATTAAAAGATCGTATTCTACCGGAATCATGGATGCCCCCACACCATAAATCACGATGATTCCCGGGGTACATTCTATTAACTTTCTGTCCCGCGACATTTTATCCTGATCCTGAAAGTCCGAAATATTCAGCCTGGACAAATATCCGAAAATCCTATCGTCCGTCACGTCGGGAAAAACCATCTCTTTCACATCCTCCTGGCTTTTCAGGGCATCCCTGGCATCGATCCACAACTGCTGCGAAAGCCCGGATTGAAGACCGCCCCTCAATTCTTCGTCGATCACACCCTGGTAAGTCTCAATGACTATCACTTTTGATGCTTTATCAATTTTTGCTGAAGCGGCATTGATCTCCTCGCAGATGGCATTCCAACCTTTCCATACCTCAAAGGGTTGTTTTACTTCGACAAAAGGTTTGTTGTTGTAATTTGTCATGTATATCCCGGACTTATGTTTTTACCTGATTTTTATTGAAAAAATATTACCTGATTTCCAGTGGCGTCACTTTGGTTCTGACGAGAAAGTCAGCACCAAACAAAGCGGCGGTGTTGATGTTGGCCGCTTTCAGAAGTTTCACTTTTCCCCATGGGGTCCACGCGTACTGATCCACCCGTTTCTGCAGATGCGGCAATATCAGCTCTGCACTATTCAAAATGCCGCCGCTCATCACAACCAACTCCGGATCAAAAGCATGGATCATGGAAATAATGCCTGCAGACCATATAGCAATACAATGAACGAATACCTCCCTTGCAACCAGATCATTGAGGGCGACATTCCTGAAAAGAGCTTCAAAATCCAGTGAGGCTTCCTGAAGCAGCCTGCTGTTTGCATATGCTCCGTGGGATTGAATCAATTCAGGAAGTCTCCAGGTAGAGGCTTCGGCCTCCATGCATCCTATATTGCCACAGGTGCACTTTGCTCCCTGGTAATTTACTGTAAAGTGGCCACCCAGATTTCCGGCCTGAAAATGCTTTCCTTTCAGTAACTTCCCCTCGATCAGCACTGCCGAGCCAATGCCTGTCCCCAAAGTAATCATTATGATATTTTCCCATCCGCGGCCTGCGCCATGTTGCCATTCGCCCAACAAGGCCATTCGTGCATCGTTTTCTGCAAAAAGCGGACAATTCCAGTTATTGCGTGCCCAGCCTTCCAGATCGGTTTCCGGGCCGTCATCATATTTCTTGTTGGTTGATAGTATGCGGTTTTTATCCGAATCAACAAGTCCTGCAAAAGAAAAACCAATACCTAAAAGTTCATTAACAGGAACCCTGTTAGCCCTCAATATCTGGTCTATGTGCAATTTCAAGTCCGGTAACTGCTGCTGCAAACCGGCCGATGCACGAGCTGATAGCTCTGCAAAATCCACCAGTTTGCTGTTTAGCATCAATCCGATTTTTATAATCGTACCTCCCAGGTCAATTGCAATTGTATATTTCATAATTTCCTGATTAAATTAATCTCCCCGCTCCATGCATTCAATCCGTATTATTTTCCGAACTCAATCTCGAGCTCCTCGAGGGTTTTTCCTTTGGTTTCAGGCACATAGCGCCAGACATAAATTAAACTGGCTAAACAAATCAATGCAAATATCATAAACGTGACTCCTCCGCTCAGTTGCTCCAGCATTACCGGAAAGGCAATGGTGACAATTGTACAGGCAATCCATAAAGCAACAATGGCAATGGACATACCCTTACTTCGCAGGCGGTTAGGAAATAGCTCCGCTGCCACCACCCACAGCGCCGGGCCTAAAGAAGCTGCGAAAAATGCGATGTAACCAAGGATAAAAACAAGCACCATTATGCCTTCGGTCATCTGATAGAAATACAACATCGAAAGGCCGGCAAGCATGATCATCATACCGGCTGAACCTACGATAATCAGTAATTTCCTGCCGAACCGGTCGATTAATACCATGGCCACCACCGTAAAAAACAGGTTCGTTCCGCCGATGAATATCGTTTGCAATAGCGCTGAATCATCCGTCTGCCCAACATTGGCAAAAATTTTCGGGGCGTAATACATAATGGTATTGATTCCGGTGATTTGCTGGAAAACAGCCAATACAATCCCGATGATCAATAATGGTTTAACTTTTGGCGCCAGCAATTCTTTAAAGGTCGCCTCTTCCTGATTTTCGAGTGTTTGCTCTATTTCCTTTAATTCCAGTTGTGCCAGAGCAACACCTGAAGTTTTTTGTAAAACGTGCAGCGCCTCTTCTATTCGGTTGCGAGCCACGAGCCATCGCGGACTTTCAGGGACAACAAACAGGCTTATAAACAGTAATAACGCCGGCGCTGCCATGACGAGCAACATCCACCGCCAGTTATTTTCTCCTGTATCCACGAGCAAATAATTGCTGAAAAAAGCAATCAGTATTCCTGTTACTATGGCCAGTTGATTGAGCGAGACCAGCCTTCCTCTGTACTTAGCCGGTGCAAGCTCAGCGATATACATTGGTGAAAGGATAGAAGTAATACCTACTGCCACACCGCCCAACACCCGGAAGATCACAAATATTGAAAGAGCATGTGCCATGGCGCTGCCTGCTGCCGAAATTAAGAAAAGAAGGGCTGACATCATCAGCATTTTTTTTCTCCCATACAAGTCTCCCATTTTACCGGCAATCAAAACACCGGCTATGCAACCGAAAAGCAAGCTGCTTACTGTCCAGCCGAGGCCTGTTTCAGATAGTCCGAAATAGGGTTGTATAAAATTGATGGTTCCGGAGATTACCGCCGTATCGAACCCGAATAAGAGGCCGCCAAGGGCCGCTACTACCGAAACCAGAATGACATATAATTTCATATTTAATTACACTTAAAAATCAGATTTATAAAGCTGCATATTACCCATATTTTACTTATTTATAACAAGTTCCGGATTCCCGTTGACCTCCAGTAACCGCGCACTAAATCCCTGTTCGATGATCGTGCCATAGTCATGCCCGGCATCAGCCGGCCAGCAGGCACCAAAAACCAGGGGTACAGTGCCCGTATTCGCGGTGCGATGCGCTGATTGTGCCGGAATATAATGTAAACTCCCGGGCACCATTTCCTCTGCCCGGCAATATCGTTGCCTGTCCATAAGCAACAGTGCACCCGTTCCGCTGATGCACCAATAGTACTCCGCCCGGTTTCCGATGGTGTGAAAATGGCCTTTTGTCATAAAATATTCACGACCAACCTGGCCCGGGAAAATAGTTGTATTGCCGAAAAACAATCCTCCTTCTGTTTTTTCCGGCACAGGAAAGTAATACTGTACCTTGTAAATGATCTGATCCTGATCCATTGCAGCCCGTCTGTTTTCGTCCAGAAAAAAACGGGGCAGATCACTGATTCTGGTCGATTTTTCTTTCACATGATCACCCTTAAGACGGCCGGAGTTATTATCAAAAAAGACAGGAGAGGTTATGATTTCCATGACATCATGGTTTGAGTGAAACATATGAATAATCTCCGGAACCAACACGGATATACCGGCGGCTTATTTGAGGTTTTACAGGATTTAACTTTCCTGTAAACTCAGTTACCAGCACGTATCCGCCTGATGCCCCGGGCAAAGTCATCGCCACGGGGTAGCTTTTTTCACCAAATGGATCAACCTCGATTTTTTGTATCTGTTCACGGACAGTTTTTCCATCCGTATCAATCAGCCGGATACTTACTTCACCGCTTTCCTTTTCAGAAAAATCGTTGATGGCTTTGAGTGAAAACAATATTTGAATACCCGGATCATAAGATCTGAACTGTTTCATATACCGTTGGTCAGCATGGTTGATGAAAACAGCTGATGGAGCGAATGCATGTTTGAACCATGGCAGCGTAGGGCCGGGCTCCAGATTCCTGATGTCGTTGATGTACCAATCTCCTGTGTAGCCGTAGTTATTCGTCAGGTGGGTGAAAGCCAGCACACCGGCATGCTGGCGGATGCTTCTGAGCCATTCGGTTTCGCATTGCAACCAGTATGCCTGGAATTCCCGGTTGATCTCCGGATTTGAAATGTCGCCAAGGTAGTAGCTATAAATACCATTGGTCAGCTTGGCGGTTTTGCCATTTCGCCAGAGCCACACCCAGCCGTATTCGTTTACGAGTTGGGCCGAGCCCGATTCGATGCTGGCCAATGTTGTGGTATTTCGGTAATCCAGATCACCAAGCGGGTATGGGTTTTTCGCATATTCTGCCGGCGTTCCACTCCAGGGCCTGAACCCTTCGTAAGGGTGCGGTTCGTCCATTTCATCATTGCCCATGTGCGAGGCTGTCATGTAACCGGCATCCCAGATACGTGTAGGATCGAGTTGCTTCAATTCCGGGATAAGCACATTGCCAATGTAATCATCCCAGTTTTCGTTGATGGCATCCCAGATGACAATACTTGGATGACTTCCATCACTCCAAACCCAATTGGTATATTCCTGTCGTATCTGCTCGTCCCAGCCATGCGTCTGCCAGTAATTCCACTCATTCTGAAACATCATGCCGTATTCATCAGCCAGGTCGTACCAGAAATCAGGAACGATGCCCACGCATATCCGCATCGCATTCCAGTTGATTTTTTTTGGATCGTCAATGATCAGTTTTTTCACCCACTCGCGATTCCACGCCAGATCGCCGCAATCGGGATCTTCAAAAAATCGCTGCAAGGTGATGTTGGTTCCGCGAAGCAGTATCTTTTCGTCATTCAGGTAAAAAAACTTGCCTTTTCGCTCGAAATCGCGCATACCGAATCTGTCATCTCGCCGGTCGGATATGGTTCCGTTTATCAAAACAGTGGTCGTAGCCGTGTAAAGATAAGGATTGTCAGGACTCCATTTTTTTGGGTTGGGAATGTGCAGTGTGATGGCCGTCTCCGTCAGATTGTCGCGGCGGGCTAACAATTCGGCTTCCGAGGACGCCACGGCCTGTTTACCTTCCTTTTCAAATAGCTCCACCTTCACGATCACCTGATCATGCTTTGGATCACCATACATGATCTGCTGGGGAAGAAAACTTCGCAATCTAAGTTTGGCGGTGACCTGGTTGCTTTTCAAATCCGGGAGCAACAGTACGCGATTAGCAGATACCTGACCCGTGAATATCAAGTCCACATCGTCCCAGATGCCTGGCAGGTAGTGCTCTTTTTCTTTATCGGTCGAGCCAGCCGCCTGGGGTGGCAGCCAATACCTGTCGCCAACCTTGATCAGTATTTCATTTTCGCCTTCTTTTTTCAGCGCTTTGGTGATGTGAAATTCGATTGGCGTATAACATTCCATAGATGTGCCCATGTCGATTCCGTTGACATAAACCTGTGTCACGTACTGGCTTTTCCGTATGCGCAACACGGCTTCCTTATCCTGTAATGCCGCTGGTATTTTTACAGTTTTCCGGTACCAGTTGTACATAGGCACATAGTCGATATCATACACGCCATGCGCTTCTTTGGTTTCGGCCGCATCCGGCTTTTTAAACCACACATCGTAGTCTGCTATCCGGGGTGTGGCAAGATGAATCAGCCCCGGAACGGGGATGGTACGGGTGAATTTTTTAGCCGGGAAGGCCTTTTCGGTTCTGTCAAATTGCCAGGAACCGTTCAGGCTCATCACCGTGCGCTGCGCATAAGCAAATCCGGCGGTAAGGAAGAACGCAAAAAAAAGTAACTTTTTCATATCGGGATGTTTTAGAGGGAGTTTCTCATGATAAGTTTTGAAGGATTTTCAATATGTCTCGTTTTATTTTCAAGGATCATTTCGATTATGGATTGGCCGAGTAAATTAAAGTCAGTACTAATGCAGGAAATTCCGTCTGCAATAATCTCCTTAAAGGGGGTATCATTGTAACTAATAATGCCAACCTCCTTACCGGGTGTAAATCCTTTTTCCCTGCACTTTTTTACAATATGCACCAGATCACCATCTTCCGGCAGGATATATAAATCTCCGATCGCCAATTCGCTGCTAAGGGCATGATCGAGCATGGCATAAGACATTCCGAAATCCTTACAAAAACGCACAAACCCACGTTCAAGCTCTTTGAATTGCGGCCTGTTATCCCGGCTTATAAAGTAAATTGTCTGATACTTTCGGATTCGATCAATGGCTTCACTGAGCGCAGTGTAAATGTCTTTTTCAAAATTCTGACATACACTTCGATATTTCTTACCGTAACGCCGCATGCCCTGATCGATGATATATAGTTTCTTTTTGGGAATTTGATCCAGTATGATATTAGTATCAGGACTAATAATCGGTACTATCACGTAAGCCGTATAATTTCCCAAAGCGTTTTTTATCAGGGTCTCAAATGTCTTTTTGTTTCCGTGGTGAAAATAAATATCCAGGCCGGCTTTTTTTCCGGAAGCGGTTTGCATGGAATTATACATCACTTCCTTGTATGGAGTCATTTTATCGAACAGAACAAACACATTATGGCGGTCTGTTAAATCCGTTCGGGCTATAAAATAGCCCTTCCCAATACTTGAGGAAACAATGCCCCTATACTTTAACTCGTTGTAAGCGGCAAGAACGGTATCCTGCGATATGCCGAATTTGTTCACAAGTTGGTTTAGTGATGGTATTTTATCGCCGGCCTGCAATTTTCCATCATTAATTGAACTGATGATGGCGTGCACAATCTGCTTGTACCTTGCAGTCGCGGAAGTGCGATCTATATTTATAAATTCATCCATATAACACCATACCTCTTGGTAGTACTATGCAAGTTTATAAATATATATTCAGTATGCAATGAAATCCATTATATGGTTGAAAAAAAATATTTTAAGCCGCATTATTCATCACTAAAAGTAAAGGTTTTGTGAATGGCTTCGTGATAGACTTATAATGAATATACTCAAGTTTATCCCATTCATTTATTTGAACTAAGAGCGGGACTGAATTGGTTTTATCCATGTTTTTAGCCTTCAATTTTTGGTTAGGCAGCTTCCTTACTTTCAGGAGGCCGTATCCCATTGGTTGATCGGAAACCAGGGCTGCCATTTCATTTTGCAACAATATCATGATTACATCATCACTGTCGCATCCAAAGCCATGGTAAATGGCCGGAATTACGGTCGTTTACCATGCCAACTCAACAAATGCGTTGGCGTCAGACAAGAAAAAATATGCAGAGAACCATTAATTTCATGTGTCGCTATTTTTTCAGTAACTTAATTCCGATATATAGCAAGTTGGGTTAAGGGCGGCGAGCTTAACCCGGAAATGGGGCCTGAGCCCAATTTTAATTTGGATATTTAATAACACCTAAATTTTTTTTGATGAAGCATCGTATTACATTTCTCTTATTGGCTGTCATTGGCATTATGCTTCAGTATGCCTGTTCCCAAAAAACAATGGAACCGGTTGACTATGTAAATATGTTCACGGGAACTTCCAACTCGCGGTGGATGCTGGGGCCTTATGCCGGCGTACCATACGGGATGGTACAATTGGGACCAAACAACCAGCAGGGAGGCTGGATGTCAGGATACGAGTATTCCATCATGAACGTTACCGGGTTTGGACATATTCATGCCTGGACCATGTCGGGGCTGATGATTATGCCTTTTGCCCAGGATTTTACAACAAGCCCGGGCGCTGCCTGTAAACCTTATCGCGGCGCACATGCCGGCTTTCACTCGCGGATATTTAAAGAAACCGAAGTGGCATCGCCGGGTTATTACGCTTGCGATCTGTACGATGCCTACTGCAAAGCCGAGCTTACAGCAACGGCTCGCTGCGGATTTCACAGATATACTTTCCAGGAAAAAGATATGGTGCGGATCATGCTGGTATTGGATTTTCCAACAGAGTATTCTGTAAGCATAACCGATGCGGTGATCAGCAAATCCGATGAGAAAACGGTGGAGGGTTATGCTTATAAGAGCGCCGCCTATGGCACCTACAAGCTATTTTTCAGCATACAATTCAATAAACCTTTCACAAGTTTTAATGGCTGGAACAGCGATGGGGTTTTTGATCACGTGAATGAGATAGCGGGCAGTGGAAACGTTGGCGCCTTTGTTACCTATTCGACAAGCGAGAACGAGGAGATTTTAATGAAAGTTGGTTTGTCGCTGGTTGACATTGAAGGCGCCAGAAAAAATCTTCAGGCAGAGCTGGAACCATTCGGATGGGATTTTGACGCTGTGGCGGCTTCAGCACGCGACCAATGGAACGACTTGCTTTCAACCATAAAAGTGAAAGGCAGCCGTGAGGACATGGAGAAGTTTTACACCAATTTCTACCGTAGCTTTGCCAAGCAAACATGGAACGATGCGGATGGCCGTTATGTTGATCCGCTGAAAAACATCCAGCAACTACCCGAGGGCGTTTCAGTTTATGGAGGCGATGCATTCTGGAACACACACTGGAACTGGAATACGGTGGTCTCGCTGGTTGCACCCGATAAAATGAGCAATTGGGTAAAAACTCAACTCGAATTGTATGATAAGGTGGGATGGACAAATAACGGACCAACGGGCTTGAGAATGACGGGCATAATGGATGCTACCCACGAAATTGCATTTATGGTTTCGGCCTATCAGAAAGGCATTAGAGACTATGATGTAAACAAGTTGTATGAAGCCGTCAGGCATAATGGAACAGTACAGGGTGTAAGGATACCAGGTAACGGACCGTCGGGCATGACCCGCTTAAATATCTACAACAAACTTGGATATGTGCCTTATGATTCTCCCAACTATCATTCTTCCTTAACATTTGATTACGCCTATACCGATTTTTGCGCTGCCCAACTTGCCAAAGCCCTTGATAAAACAGTCGATTACAACATGTTTATCAAAAGATCGGAAAGCTGGAAAAACCTGTTGCATCCTGAAATTAAAATGATGGTACCAAAAGACTCCCTGGGCAACTGGAAACCCGATTACGACCCCTTCTCAGGGCATCATTGGATTGAGGGCAATGGCTGGCAATACTCCTGGTATGTTCCGCACGATATACCACAATTGGTATCGCTGGTAGGGAAAGAGCAATTTAACGAACGGTTGAAAGAGGGTTTTGAAAAATCGGAAAAGCACGACTTTACCGCCCACGCCTTCGACAGGCATCAGGATGTAGCGCATGAATACTACATCAACCACGGGAACCAGGTCAACATGCAGGCTTCGTTCCTGTTTAACTACTCAGGGAGTCCATGGCTTACCCAAAAATACACCCGCGCAATCCTCGAAAGCTATTATGGGAATACTCCCTACCATGGCTGGGGTGGCGATGAAGATGAAGGGCAAATGGGTGGTTGGTTTGTGATTGCCTCCATGGGGCTTTTCGAAATGAACGGGGCTGTAACTGACGATCCTGTTTTTGATATAAGCTCTCCCCTGTTTGATGAGATAATCATTTATCCCGACAAGCATTACAATCCCGAAGAGCCTTTTAAAATTACAGCAAAGAACAACTCTGACAAAAACATATACATCCAATCAGCCACTTTAAACGGCAAGTCCCTGAATCACCCCAAATTAAGATTTCGCGATCTGGTCAAAGGAGGCGAGCTGGTATTTGAAATGGGCCCGGAGCCAAATAAATCCTGGGGTGTTTATTAGTTTAATTGAAACAATGATGAAAAATGAATTACTGAAAATTGCAGTATGTATTGCCTTATTTGGCTGTGCAAATGAGCAGGTAACCGATTACCGGACAAAAATTGATGACCACTTAAGGGCAGAACAGATCAGGGATTTGAAGTTTGGAATGTTTATCTGCTGGTCGTTCAGCACTTTTTCAGGTCAGGAATGGACGCCAACCCTCGATAAAGATGCTTCTTACTTTAGAGCCACCGGGGTCGATACCGACCAGTGGGCGCGGGTGGCCAAAGAGGCCGGTATGAACTATATCTTGTTCCTCTCCAAGCACCACGACGGGTTTTGCCTGTGGGATACCCAGACCACCGTCAAAAAGGTGACCAACAGTCCGCTGGGGATTGATGTCCTGGCAGCCTTACATGAATCGTGCGACAAATATGGTATCAAGCTGGCGCTCTACTTTTCTGAAGGCGACTGGAACTGGCCCGGTGCTGAAGATGGCGGCTGGATGAAGGGCGGACACCATCCCGAAATGAAAAAGGCCCAGTTGGAGGAGTTGTTAACACGATATGGCCCCATCAAGTTTTTCTGGATGGACCATGCCGTGGGTGATGGCGGTTTGAGCCATGAAGAAACGGTGAAATGGGTACACCAGTTTCAGCCCAACGCTTTTGTCGGGTTTAACACCGGTGAACCGGCCGGGAGATTGAACCTGCGGGAAAGGGGTTCGCCCGGCGAAATCGGCGATACCACGGCCACCATGTACAACAAGAAGGCCGAGTCAGAATACCAGGGGTACCTGGTGGCAGAATTCACCTATCCCTTCCTGCCGGCCTACCAGGAAGACGGTACAAAGCGTACAGGCGGCGCCGACTGGTTTTATTCGCTGCCAAAGTATGACAACCTGGTGCACCCGGCTGAAAAGATCTATGCAGATTATCTTGGCGCCCTGAAATATGGCAACATCTTTTCGCTGAATGTTGGACCCGACTACAACGGCCGCATCAGGGAGATCGATGTAAAAACCTTGCAACAAATCGGAAGGTATATCAGGGATGTTAGCTCTGATAATGAATGACAAAAATGTCTCACAAAAAAGAAACATGATTTCTGCTTTTTGATATGATTAATTATAAAGAATGAAAAAAATTCTGGTTCACCGCAAAATCCTTATTGAAAACAATACTTTCCATGTTTACGACACCCCGCTGCTCATTGCGCGAAGCACAGAAAATATGAGTTTTATTGGTAATACAGTTGTCCAAATCAATTTTGGAAAATTTGCCAAAAGCAGTCGTCCCGCATTTAATCTGACGGCCTGCAGGGATGTGAAGATTATTCAGAATCACTTCGATACGTCAATGGATTATATAATAAATCTTAACAATATGAAAAGGAAGTGCCTGACCACGGATGTTGATATCATTAGACAACAGTAAACCAACACAAATTGTAATTATGGCAAAGTTTCTCTTTCCTGTTTTAGCGCATGCACTTCCGGTATAATCTTAAATGTCAGGAAATACTTAAATTAGATCGGGTTTATGATGCTTAAAGCGAAAACACAATAAAGGCAATACTAATGGTTTTTAGAGCGGATAAATCTACAAGTGCTATATATTCGGTAATTCAAATGAATGGAATACAAATTTTTAAAAAATGAAAACAGTATATCTTGCTTGTTGTGTGCTGGTTATCTTATTGATGAACTCATGCCAAAGTAATACAATTCATCCTGAACGTTCAGAAAGCGATCTTGTATTTAATAATTTATCAACTACCTGGGACGAGGCCATACCCCTGGGCAATGGCCTGCTGGGCGCTTTGATATGGCAAAAGGAAGAGAAGCTGCGTTTTTCGCTCGACCGCGCCGACTTGTGGGACCTCCGGCCTGTTGAAAATCTTACGCGGCCCGAATTCAGCTTTGCATGGGTGCAGGAACAGGTAAGAAATAATACCTACAAATCCGTTCAGGATATGTTTGACGTACCCTACGACCAAATGCCGGCGCCATCGAAAATACCGGGCGCTGCGCTGGAATTCGATATAAGCGCCCTTGGGAATGTGACTTCGGTCAGGCTGCTGATTAAAAATGCCCTGTGCCGCGTAGAATGGGAAAACGGGGCTTCTCTCGAGACCTTCGTCCACGCATCAGCCCATCATGGCTGGTTCAGATTTGATAATGTTACTGAGGGTTTTCACCCCCATATTGCAGCTCCGGAATATCAGAAAAAAACAGAAAGCGGGGTTGATAGTCCGGTTACAGGACAAGACCTTCAACGACTTGGATATACTCAGGGAACGGTGGACAAAAAGCCGGGCATACAGGTTTACCGCCAGCAGGGATGGGATGGATTCGAATACGAAGTAGCAGTCGCATGGGAAATCAATGGCAGCAGCATAACTGGTGTTTGGAGCATTAGCTCCACATTCTCCGAGGAGGAAGGGCTGCCCCTGGCCGGGGAAATGGTAACCCGACAACTCAACGAAACAAATTTTCAGAAAGCATTTATTGAGCACACAAAATGGTGGTCTGGGTTTTGGTCAAAATCTGCCATTCAGCTGCCTGATGCCGTTTTGCAAAAACAGTATGAACTGGAAATGTATAAGTTCGGCTCTGCGGCGAGGGAAAACACCCCGCCCATTTCGCTGCAGGCAGTGTGGACTGCCGATAATGGAAAACTCCCGCCCTGGAAAGGCGATTTTCATCACGACCTGAATACACAACTCAGCTATTGGCCGGCATATACCGGCAATCACCTGGATCTGGAAGCTGGATTCCTGAACTGGATGTGGCAATACAAAGAGACATTTGAAGCATATACAAAAACATACTTCGGAACATCGGGATTAAACGTGCCTGGAGTAACTACCCTCACCGGGCAACCGATGGGCGGGTGGATACAGTATTCTTTCGGGCCCACCGTGGCCTCCTGGCTGGCCCACCATTTTTACCTGCACTGGATATATTCAAAAGATGAAGAATTCCTGAAAGAAAGAGCCTATCCATGGCTTCGCGATGTTGCCATCTATCTGGATGAAATTTCAGTCCGGGATGAAGCGGGTATGCGCAAACTACCCATAAGCTCAAGTCCCGAAATCAATGATAATTCAATAAATGCCTGGTTTACCGAAACCACCAATTTCGACCTGGCCTTTATACGATGGAATTTTGAAAAAGCTGCTGAACTGGCCCGAATACTCAATCTGGATGCTGAAGCTGAAAAATGGCAGCAAATAGCTGCTGAATGGCCTGAATTTGCCCTCGATAAGGAGGATGGCCTTGCTTTTGCTCCAGATTATCCGTATGCAGCATCACACCGACACTTTTCTCATCTGGTGGCATGGCACCCGCTCGGTTTAATTGATTGGTCGAATGGCTCTGAACAGCAGGAAATCATTAAAGCAACCCTGGCAACTATGGAACAAGTGGGAACCGGCTGGTGGACAGGCTATTCGTTCAGTTGGCTTGGAAACCTGTATGCCCGTGCATTTATGGGCGATAAAGCGGCAGAAACCCTGCGCATTTTTGCCGAAAACTTCTGCCTCCCCAACAGCTTCCATGTGAACGGGGAACAGCACAACAGAGGGTACTCTAATTTTAAGTACCGTCCGTTTACCCTCGAAGGTAATTTTGCCTTTGCTTCAGCCATTCAGGATATGTTGATTCAAAGCCACACCGGTACGATCAGGATATTCCCGGCCATTCCCGCTGACTGGCAGGATGTTTCATTTTCGACTTTGCGCACATACGGTGCGTTCCTTGTTTCAGCCGGCATGAAATCAGGCAAGGTATCAGAAATTGAAATAGTTGCTGAAAATGGAGGCATCCTCCGTTTGGAAAATCCTTTCCTGACAACTCCATTTAGCTGCGCCACCACCTACACCCTGGTGGAGGAAATCATAATGTTCGATTGCAAACCCGGACAACGGATTGTGCTGAAACCAGAGAAATTGTAATGATGTGCAGAGTTAGCCCCCGATCACGGAAAATGTGGAGACCTAATTTTGAGGAATGCCATCTCGTGGAGTCTGAGATCTCACCAGAGCCTGTCCTGAATTTATTCTAACATTTTTATTAAATTATTAAAACTTGTAATTTGTGCATGTTTTAATGATTATATCACTATGTTTGCAGTATGAGTAATTTCACAAATCGCAAAGAATACATAAGCAAATTATTGGCTTATAAAGACAAAGGCCTCATAAAAGTTGTAAGTGGTTTACGAAGAAGCGGCAAAAGCACCTTATTTGAACTATATCGACAAACGCTATTGCAGATGGGGGTGAAAGACAAGCAAATAGTGTTTTTGAACTTTGAAGAGTTTGAACTGCGCAAATTTCTTAACGACTTAGAATCTTTGTATGCATTTATCATCAGTCAGTTAGATTTGTCAAAGCCGTGCTATGTTTTTTTAGACGAGGTGCAAAATGTAAACGAATTTGAACGGTTGGTAGATGGGTTATTTGTAAAGCCTAATATAGATGTTTACATCACTGGCTCAAACGCTTTTTTACTGTCAGGTGAGTTAGCAACACTTTTAAGTGGTAGATATATTGAAATTTCCATATTGCCTTTCTCATTTAAAGAGTACTTAACTGCTCGCAAAATTGACATCTCAAACAGATACCTCAATTATGAAGCCCTCTTTTTTGATTATGTAAATGAAACATCATTACCCAAAGGTGTGGAACTGCGCGCGGGCGGTTTCGATATGATATATGAGTACCTGGAAGCAATTTACGCCACTATTGTAGAAAAAGATATTACACAACGTCACCAAATAAACGACAAGCGGGCTTTTGGTAACATTACAAAATTTGTAGCTTCCAACATTGGAAACCCCCTTTCGCCCGGTAATATTGCAAAAATATTGAAACAAGACGGACAACACACACACAATACCACCGTTGAGAAATATTTGGAATATTTAGTAGCAAGCTTTGTATTTTACAAAGTAAATCGCTTCGATTTAAAAGGTAAAAAACAATTGGCCACTCAAGAAAAATACTATTTAGCAGATGTTGGATTGCTCAATATTTTGGTGGGAAAAGAACGTAATACAGACAGAGGACATATATTAGAAAACGTAGTGTATCTCGAACTGCTTCGCAGAGGCAATAAAATTTGGACAGGCACTACACGAAACAATGAAGTTGACTTTGTTTGCAAAACCACGACAGGAGACATTGAATATTATCAGGTTGCCTGGCAAATGGCGGGTGAAAGCACAATAGAACGAGAGTTTGGTGCATTAGAAAAAATCAACGACAACTATCCAAAATATTTACTCACAACCGATTCGTTTACACAGAATCGTAGTGGGATAAGACATATGAATGTATTTAATTGGCTACTTAATCTAAATAACAAGTAAGTATAACCACAGGCCACAACAAGGGGTGTAACCAATTTGGGCTGAATGGGTTACGGGAACGGGTCGGCACGCAGGGAGCTTCTTAACGGGGGATAAATCCCAAGCCCCGCGCCCCCAAACTGGTCACACCCCCAGCCGTTATGCGTCAGCGTGAAACAGGGCAGTAAACAATGATGTAACCGGTATTGAATTGGGTAATTTTGACATCAATTCAGGTTGAAATTTTAACGGATTAAAACTATAATGTATTTTCTTTAAAACAAGTACCGGAATGATGTTGTGGTAATATAAGTTTTGAATTTGTTGCAAGGGTTTCTCCGGCGCGGATATATAACTCCTGGTATTACGAATTTATAATGAATAATCACCAGATGCTTCCGGCTGATAAATGATTTCATCAATCCTGATATTTGTAATACCTGCAGGAACGATCCATTCAGTTTCATCAGCAACTTTATATCCAATCAATGCTGTTGCTATTGGTGAAAATATTGAAATTTTATTTTCTCTAATATTTGCAAGGTCCGGATACACTATCTGAAATTGCACTTGCTTATTATTGTTTAAAAAACTCACTTTTACAATTGAATTCATTGTAACAACATTTGAGGGTATGTTTTCAGGCGTAACAATTTTGGCAGAATCCAGTTCTTTCACTAATTTTTCAGCCTCCGCAGTGCTGATTGATTTAAATTGTTTTGCATCATTAATTCACTTTTTTATCCGCGCGTAATCAAGTCTGTTAATAATTATATTGCTCATAATAAATATGTTATAACTTACAATATATTAAGATAAAGATACGATTTAATTTATTGTTTTCATTTTTCCGCAATTACCAACATTTCATAGTCTTTGGGAGTCAATTTATCTTCACGGGAAAAGGCCCCGAGTTTAGCCCCGAAAATTTCAATTTTTATAAATCCAAGTGTTTTCAACAACCAGGTTATTTCACATGGCACATAATACCTTTCATTGCATTCGAGTTCTTTTTCTACTCCGTTGTCATCCAAAACATTGGTAATGTTATAATCTCTGAAAGTCAATATATCAAAATTCTTGCTGTTGTAGGTAGCATTACCTTCAATAACTCCTTAAGCGCGGAAATCATTTATTGAGTGACACAATGGAAACAATCCGTTTAAGGTAGTAAAAATGAATTTTGATTTGTTCTTCAATGATTGAGATGCATTTTTTAGAATTTCAAAATTCATTTTATATGTTTATAACTACATTTTTTATTTTTCAGATGGAACTCACAAAACAAAATTTATCCCGATAGCTTCGGGAGCCCTTGTGGGTCAAAATAGATTAAATTTTGTCATGTTCGTTTCATTTTTAGATTTTTAAAAGTTATTGGTTTTTTTATCCGGGATAATAATGCTTTTTCCTGCATGGCCCTCTGTAACAGGTAGAATTACATGAACATCACTGTATCCTTCTCTTTCATTCCAGGTCGCTGACCACTGCTCGCACTGCCCTTCCATTTTGGAGGATATTTTCAGGTGAAAAGAATCCAGCTTCCCGGTGGGATCGGCAATGGTGAGTTTTTTTACAGAACTTCCCGACATGTGGACCATGACCAGCCCTGGCGTTTCTGCTCTTACCGTCACCCCGCCGGACAACTCTGTTTCGCCGGGTTCATAATAGGCAATCTGGGCTACTTGCATTCCTGTGTGTTCCACCGCCTGCATTTCCGGAGTGTTGGCCAGAATTTGTATCCGGTTGCCTTCCCGGTAGCGCCCGACCTGCGTCGCATTTATACCCGGAACTACAATGCAGGCATATTCTTCCTGGTTAGGGGTGTGCCCATGATCAATCCAAAGTTTAAACACATCCTCCTGTATTTCTTCATCTGTAGCCCACTGTTGCCGGTTGATACTTCTCCATGTTCCGGTTTCCGTTTTGTTGCTGAGCCTGACGTTCTGCGGATTGGGAAACACATACGCTATACTGTCATGATAAATCCACAAGGCAGATTCCAGATTATGATCATCTTGCTGCAAACTCAGCCGTCCGTTTTTTGTCCATACCACCATTTCTCCTTTAAGCAGGCATTGATTAAGGGTTGTGGCCACAGGATGTTCGCTATCGGAGCTGATACCGGTGCCGAGACTTACAAATTCCTCGTCGAAAAAAAACCAGGCTTTACGGGCGGTAAGCGGATCATGGGAACTAAGAAAGTCGAAGGCCGCAGCGCCGTAAATTCCATCGGTTACCCCTCCAACGAAGTCGGTTTGACCGGCTTTGGTAATTTCATCGGGAGAGGGAAGAGATGGCTTCTGTACCACGGTGGTGCCAGGAATTTTCTGCCAGTCATAAACCGGATAGATATCCTTATACTCCTTCCCGGTCCGGGAGATAAAGTTAGCTCCGTCGCCAAGATGGTGGTTTTTTAACCCTTCGCTGTTATGAGGTTTGTCCACATTATAAGTACGGGATGAATACATGCGGACCGAAGCAAAATAATGCGGACGTTGATGACTGTAATATTCTGAGCGCCAAAAAAAATAGCTGTGCTTATATTCCGGTTTCTTTTCACCCTTACGAACCCTGAGATTCTCCTCCAATTCATCTTTTCTATAGGAGGTTGCTGCCAGCAGATTTCGGGGGATATCGGGTGACAGCAAGCCGGGGCGGGTATCCTCCAATTGTTCGGTGTTTCGGGAAATTGCACGGTCAAATGTGCCGGGATCCCATTTTGAACCATGTGCCAGTGAACGTGTTGCGCCGTCAAGATAAAAATCCACGACAAGTTTAATTTCCTCCGGGGAGAAGGCAAATCGTGTGCCCGTGAAATGGGCAGCCCATCGGCCAAAGTGCTGCGGGGTTTTCATGCCATACGTTGTTGTTGAGTTAACTGCAAAGGAACGATGATGGAAGCTCATGTCCGGCTGAATTCCCTGACCAGTGGTAATGTGAATGGTTTCGCTCATTATTCTGACAGATTCCTCTAAAAGCTGCTCATTTCTCAGAAAAAGCGCCCGCTTTGCGTTAATGCCCGCAACCTTAATTACATCTCCGCCTATGTTGTGTGCTACAGCCGAAGGGTCGGCCCACAGTGACAGTCGCAGCCCGTCTTCTTTCATTGCATCTGTCAGATCATTGTCCATCAGCAGTAAAATCCGGGTTATCTCCCTGGGCGTTCTGATTACATTAAAATACCAGTTTTCGCATTTAAAATTATGTTCAAACCAGAAGCGCAGGGCGGAAAAAATCGCCTCTTTTACTTCCGGATGCTGAAAATAAGCCGACTCAGGTTGTTTCCACGCTCTGCTAAGGTCTCCGATATGTTCGAGGTGAAATCTGTGTTCCCATCCGGTACGCGAAACATCCTCGTAATCAATATCTGGCCAGGAACCGTTTTCGCGGATTGTATTCAGCATTTCTTCAATATGGGATTGCTCCGCCTTTGGTGCCATGAGCTCGGCAATCACACGTTTTCTAATAATTTCCAGCTCCGAATCACTATGGACAGGTTCCCCCAACTCCGGATCAGGTACGGCCGTATTATGGTCGGAAATAGCAAAGTACAGAATTGAACATAGTATCAAAAGTGAAATGAAAGTGATTGCACAAACAGGCTTTTTCTTCATAATCAGGCAATTGTATTGGGCAGAAACGGCATCCATCCAGGTTTAAATATTACGGATTAAAACTATAACCTAAATTGAGCGAGTCCAAATTTTGCGGGTCAATTTTACGGGATACAATGCCAAAGTCATAGTGATTTTACAGATTAACCCTAAGCTCATTCATCCTGACTATGGAATCGGTCACTTATAACTATGATATTGGCCTGTTTTTAATGGATTCCTTAGTTTTAGGGCATACTTCACCCTTGAATCTTTAGTTTTTTCCTCGAAATATGTAATACTTCATAAACTATTTTATGCGCATTGGATTTTTGGTGGTGATTGGCACCTCTTCCATAAAGTGGCTATATCAATTGCCTCATAAATAGTTTTCGTCACTTTCAGTGTAATGCTCCCTGCCCCAGAGGTGATTTTGGCGGCAAAATCAATTAGCTTTCTCCTGAATGTATTGGGGTAAACCGTTGTTGGCACTACATCAGCGGTGACATCTTCCTTGTATGTTTCAAAAAGAAAATGTGTGATGACGAGTAAAAAATAATACGCCCTGTTCATCCCATACCTTTTGAAAGGCAATTGTTCCTTGGTGGCCATTTCCTTTATGCTACGGTGTATGAGTTCGTCAGCCCCCCGTTGATGTGATGTCTGTATGATGGTCTTTGCTTCAAAATATTGGCTGCCCCCGGCTTTTATGAGTCTTTCATCAGCCTTTTTGCTCAAACCAATATTGGTATATATTACATTGTCGGGTTTTGCGAAATCCATGACATACTGCCCGTTTTCCTGGCGTTGTAGCTTGGTGAATATACATCTTCTGAATTCTGACCATGATCCAAGTTTTTTCCCAAACTCAACGTAATTCCAGACAGCATTGTTTTTTTGAGACCTCCCCATAGTGCTCTTATGGTATTTCACTCATGTACTCTTTGATGTCCTCATATATCTTGCCCGTTGTGATGAAGTGTATATCAAGGCTTTCCTCAAACTCCTCATATGCCTTTTGATCTGCAAACCCGCTGTCTGCGCACAATATTATGGGCACGTCTTGCGAATACCTTTTGCGGATCAGCCCCACTATTGCCCTTACCCTGTCGGTATAATCGGTCCCATGGTTGGAGTGGCAGCTTCCTTTTCTGAACAGGACATCAATTAAAAACGGCCCCCAGCTAATGTGCAATGGCTGGAACCCTTTCTTCCTCTTGTAAGTAACTTCACTGCCTTCCCACTTTTTTGCACCATCGTTATCCATGACCATCGTATCAATGCCAAGCACAATGATTTGTGGATTTTTAAGTTTCAGCCTCCAAATAAACAGTTCGTGAAGTATTTTATTGAAAACCAAATTTGTGACTATGGAAAACTTTGCGAAAAACCGCTTTACCTGATGGGATGAGGCCATTTCACCTGGCACATTTCCCAATACGGCAGCATATCCGTCATCACTTTTCCTGGCATCGAAACCCGATATGGACATATCCGTCCCGTCAATGAAATAGGCAAACATTTGCTTGAGAAATTGATGTAAGCCAAGTCCTTTGCTGCCAAGGGTGACCACTGATAGGATAGTGGTTGAAATCAGTTGATACGTACCTGCAGATGCTATGTATCTAAGAAACAAAGGGAGCCCGCCCCTGCCTGAAATTTTATCGTTTGTTATCCCGATTTTTTTTATATTGCTGTTCATAAAAGAATGTCTTGTTCACTTAATTAGTGATGATTATTTACCGAATTTTACACCTCTAAAATACTCATTAACAGATTGTTATGCAAGACTTCTTTTTACAAATCGCTCAATCTAGGTATAAAACTATTTGATTTAAACCAAGTACCGGAAAGAAGTTTTGGATAAACAGTTTACCTGTTTTACCTAACCTGAATTATTCATGTTTTTAATTCAGGCTAAAATATCAACGGTGGGTATGCGTGAGGTGCCGAAGAAATATTCAGAAGGTGAACTTTGAGTCACCTGTTGAATCCTAACCAAAAAAAAATTAGAGGTGCATCATTTTGAAGGTTTCTCCTCTTTTCAGTATATTTTGTCTCGAAAAAAAAAGCAATTATGGGCATTACAATTTATTACCAGGGAAAACTGAACCGGCCGGATTTGGCTGACGCATTTTGCGAAGAGCTGCCCGACATTGCCGAAACGATGGAGTGGAAATACACTCTGATAACCGATGAACCTGATTCGAAACCCTTTCCGGTAAAAGGGATTATCATTTCGCCGCACGAAAAGTCGGAGCCGCTGGTTTTTACATTCGACCCCGAAGGATTTTTGCGAAATGCCTTTATGCTGCAATTTTTAGACGAAGAACCGGATTTAACATGGTACAACCACACAAAAACACAGTTTGCGCCAATTGATGTTCACATTGCAATCGTTAAACTTTTGAAGTACCTTCAGCAAAAATATATTGAAAACCTGAAAGTTACCGATGAAGGCAGCTACTGGGAAACTGGTGATGCAGGCCTTCTGAAGAAAAAGATGGATTTCCTTAATGCCAAAATGGACGAGTTGGCCGATGTGCTATGCACACTCCCTATTAATCAAAACGAAACTGCGGAATCTATCGCCGACAAAAGCTTGCCCACGGCGATGCACCGTACCCTTCGGCTCCTCAGGGCAGGCCGGGCGGGTCTCGTATCCCAACCCTGCATACAGGCCCCTCACTAAAAATGTCCACAGGACATTTTCTTAGCGTTCAGTCCCGGTTCGTCAAGCATAGAATAGCGACTCCTTTCACCGGCATTCCTTTTTCGCTACATTTAAGAAGTGTTTACGCGAGGCAGGGCGCAAAATTCAGATGAATTTTGTGGATTAAGGTAGTGGCAATCCTGAGTTGGTTGGAAATATTTAACACTAAGGCAACTTTTTGAAAAAAATTACTGTTGCGTTGTTGAGGTTTATGCCATATTGTGAAATCGAAAAACCAGATAAAATGAAAACAATCGTATTTGCATTACTGACCACTATAGCCCTGATAATTGTTCTTATTAGTTGTTCTGACTCAAAGGACAAAACCGAGCTGGATGGCAGAACACTCCATGTTTCTGTACAGGGTAACGACAAAAACCCGGGTACGCAAAGCAAACCACTTCAGACAATTTCGGCCGCTGCATTGCTTGCTATGCCCGGCGATACAGTGCTGGTGCATGAAGGCATTTACCGTGAAAGGGTAAACCCACCCCGAGGTGGAACTTCTGACGAAAAACCCATTACATACATGGCAGTACCCGGCCAGGAAGTTGTGATTACCGGATCGGAAGTGATAACGGGATGGGAAAAACTGGATAACGACACATGGACAGTTTCAATTCCCAATACGTTTTTTGGCGATTTCAACCCTTACAAAGATCTCATCCGCGGCGACTGGTTCATTGACAAAGGCAGGTCACACCATACCGGCGCTGTTTACCTGAGCGGGCATTGGCTCAATGAGGCTGCAACGAAGCAGGAGGTGCTGGCACCTGCTGGTGAGACACCCTTATGGTTCGCTCTGGCAGATGATGACATAACGACCTTGTGGGCACAATTTAAAGTGGCTGACCCCAACGTGGAACTGGTGGAGATAAATGTACGACAAACCGTTTTTTATCCGGAGAAAACCGGAATTGACTATATCACTGTTCACGGATTTACCATGCGCCACGCCGCTACCAACTGGGCGCCACCAACTGCTGAACAGGTAGGACTTATTGGCACCAATTGGAGCAAAGGCTGGATTATCGGGAACAACGACATCAGTTATTCTAAATGCACCGGGATCACCCTGGGCAAGTATGGCGATGAGTTCGACAATACCTCTGAGGATAAGGCGGAAGGATATGTGCTCACCATAGAACGAGCGCTCGAAAATGGCTGGAACAAAGAAACAGTAGGAAGTCATATTGTACGCAACAACCGTGTTTCGCATTGCGAACAGGCCGGTATTGTAGGCAGCATGGGATGCGCTTTCAGCAAAGTTACAGGCAATGTGATGCACGATATTCATGTCATCGAATTGTTTGCAGGGCATGAGATGGCTGGAATCAAGTTCCACGGCCCCGTTGACACAGAAATCAGCCATAACAAAATCTACAACACGGTGCTGGGCATCTGGCTCGACTGGATGGTACAAGGCACAATTGTGCATAACAACCTGCTGTTTGAAAATAAAAAAGAGGATCTTTTTTACGAAGTAACGCACGGCCCCTTGCTGACCTATAACAACATTTGTCTCTCTAATATTTCGTTCCTGGATATGTCGCGGGGTAATGTGTTTGCACACAACCTTTTTGCCGGCCGTTTTGCGGTTGTCGATTACGATAGCCGCCTTACACCCTACTTAAAACAGCATTCAACAGAAATAGCAGGCATGAATGACAACCCCTCGGGCGACCATCAGTTTTACAACAATTTGTTTGCCGAGGGGGCCAGTGTCAAAGATTATGGGGATGCCATTTTGCCGGTCGTTTTTAATGGCAATGTTTATACAAAAGGAGCATCATTGGCGATGGCTACCAATAAAAAAACGGTTTGGGGTGAAATGACCCCGGAGGCCGTAGAACGTCTGCAAAAATACACCAGGCAAGGGTTTGACGAGCAAAACGCTTTAGTCGTTCCTGAATTTGATGCTGCTTTAAGTGTATTGAAAGACGATGATGCCGATTATCTTGAATTGGCTCTGGATAAAAAGTGGCTTGAACTAAAGCGTAAACTGATAACTACAGAGATATTATCCAACGCTATGGTTACTGCTTTGCCATTTGTTAACCCGGATGGGTCTCAGGTAATTATTGACACTGATTATTTAGGGAATACGCGAAACAGGGAAAATCCTTCACCCGGTCCTTTCGAAATCAGTGACAGTGGAAAACAATCTTTCGGTATCTGGCCGGTTAGTGGTGAAAAATAAAATTTTTTCAGATGTGCAACTGCTGAGAGTGAGACACGCAGCGTTTTTATTCATATACATTTCATTATTTTCGTCCCTGCGTTTTATCGTGAAAACATTCACGGAGAAACATTCGACAATTTAACGTTGACACGACAATAGTGTGTTATTGACAGTCTATTTAATATATCTCCTTTGCCCATTCATTAAACATTATAATTGATTCAGCAAGTACTCCGGCCGAACCCTTGAATTCGGCAGATCCTGCCGGCGTTCCGTCTATCTTGTACCATTCATAAAAATCACCATTCTTCAGCACCCGCTGATACATAGGCTGGGCCAGATCATAGGCTTCCCGCACAAAACCATAGGCAATCAGTTGCTGTATCATGCGCCCTCCAAACCAGGTCCAATCGCCCCCATTCTGATAATCGTATGGTTTGGAAACATGCTTGCCAAGTACTTCTTCAGGATAAGGCGGATAAAGTGTAAGGCCAATTGAGGGAGCCCCCGATAATTTAACGTTATTTTTCATATGAGAAAGCACTGCTTCAATTTCATTCCTGTTCAATAAACCGGCTTCAATAGCAACCGCGGTTCCGCCATGAAAATGGATCTCATTTTCATTAAAATCATCCGGAAAAGGAGATCCGTCGAGATAAATATGAGGTATAAATTTCTGCCGCTCCGAATCCCACAAATACTTCATGACATTAGTTTTTATGCTCGCATGCAGATCTCTCCAATGCTTTTTATCTTCGGGCTTCTCTGCAAAGTCTTCCATGCCTTCCAGCGCAATCATCAGCATGGCATTGTCATATACATCAATACTCCAGTGGGTCAACTCATCTACATCAACAATGGCCCCGCCTTCCACCTGCACATCGCCCCAATCAAAGGTTGTGGCCCCAATGAGGAGCCCGTGTTTTTCTGAAAACCTTTCAGTTAAGAGATAATCAATGGCTCCAGAAAGTCTTTTATATACCGTTTCCCCAGCCACCTCTTCCTTTAAAATACTGCGGTCTCCAGTTTTAAAAATATACTTGTCAATAGCCTGAATCAATGAAGTCTCCTGATCCGTTTCAACGGTATTTTTAAAACCTATATGACCCGGGGCAGTAAGGGATTCATACGGATTTGGATCACCCCATGTAAAGGCTTCCTTTGGCACATATCCATCAAGCATTTCGCCATTTTCCTTCTGGAAATGAAAAAACATCAGCAGATTCTCACGGATGATATTGACATCATATTCTTCACATGAAAGTTTGATAAATGTATTTAAATCGCGGGACCATACCATCTGATATCCTGAACCCGCATAAAATCCCTTTTTCATCAGTTCTCTGGCCATTTGCTCTACTTTTGCCATGGATTGATCGTTCAAAATCAGATTTGCCAGTTCCCTGTCTGAATTTTCTTTGCTTGTGCATGCCATCAGAATCACCACCGATGCTATATAACTGAATTGCTTTATCATAGAATTGTTTTTACTGTTTTATTTAGTTTTTACTCCTTTCTGATTTAAAAAAGAGAGCGATAAAAATACCTGATCATTAGGAAAATAACCAATTCAAAACACACCCGGAAGCTGCGTTTTAACATTGGTTCTAAAGATCATTTTATTCAGCGCGTATATTTAGTTGTAACGTATTCATTGTCAGGTTCAATTTCCCTAACCCTCCCGATTTGCAACGGAACAGGCTCTTCTCCAGGTGGGAATTGGTCGGACAGAAGGCAGGCACTTGTCAGTTGCTAGTGTTATGTTAACTGGAAATTGACGGATTGCATGTTTCTCGCTAAGTCGCAAAGACGCCAAGAAAATTGACTTTGCGCCCCTGTGACTTAGCGTGACAACCGAAATACCATGGCTAACTTAACAATAGCAATGGATAGTCAATTAAATTTATTGAGCAAATATCTGCCTGAACAAAAATGGTGTAAAAAACATAGTTAGTTACCCATACCTGTCATATTGATCGCTGAAGAGGACACGAGCGATGGTCGGCAATCGGAGAATTAATTTTTAGACACCTAATCCTTTTCTGCCAGTAAGGCCTTTTTTACTTCCAGCAGATCAGCAATCTTTTCTTTGCTGACTTTTGGATACTCCAGGTTCATTATGTCGAGCGCATGAATGATCGCAGAAGCAATGGCGATGCGGGCGAACGATTTATTATCAGCCGGAATCACGTACCAGGGAGAGTCTTTTGTTGAGG
>CAYZWN010000039.1:0-28641 GCA_964482185.1 uncultured Roseivirgaceae bacterium | reverse complement strand
TACAAACCCCCACAGTGGACTTTCACCACCTAGTTGATTGCCATGCGCGGCACACCAAAAAAAAGGCGACCCGTTTCCAGGCCACCTTTAGGAATGAAACTCTAAAGAAAAGTCTATTTCAAGTCAAAGCGATCCAGATTCATCACTTTGTTCCATGCAGCTACAAAGTCATGAACAAACTTTTCGCCGGAGTCTGCGCAGGCATACACTTCTGCCAGCGCGCGCAGTTCTGAATGGGAGCCAAATATCAGATCGACTCTTGTACCTGTCCATTTTACAGCACCGGTTTTACGGTCACGTCCTTCAAACATTTCCTTATCATCTGAAGTTGCCTTCCACACCGTTCCCATATCGATCAGATTAACGAAAAAGTCAGTTGTCAGTGCGTCTGGTTTTTTAGTAAATACACCATGTTTCGAACCATCGTAATTGGCATTCAAAACGCGCAAACCACCGATCAATACAGTCATTTCGGGAGCAGTGAGTGTCAGGAGCTGGGTTTTATCAATCAGAAGTTCTTCAGAGTGAATCGAGTATTTATCCTTTAGAAAATTTCTGAATCCATCAGCATACGGTTCAAGCGGCTCGAACGATTCCACATCGGTCTGATCCTGGGAAGCATCTGTGCGTCCCGGTGAAAATGGCACTTTTACATCAAATCCTGCATTTTTTGCTGCCTTCTCTACGGCCGCGCAACCGCCAAGGACAATCAAATCGGCCAGGGACACCTGCTTGCCATCGGTCTGGGCTTTATTGAATTCCTGCTGAATTCCTTCAAGCGTTTTCAGCACCTTTGCCAGCTGAACAGGATTATTAACTTTCCAGTCTTTTTGTGGCGCTAACCTGATCCGTGCTCCATTCGCACCACCACGTTTATCAGATCCCCGGAAAGTAGAAGCTGAAGCCCATGCAGTGGATACCAACTGGGAAACAGTCAATCCTGAGGCGAGAATCTTACTCTTCAGACTTTCAATATCTTTTTCTTCGATCAGTTTATGCGCAACGGCCGGCACCGGATCCTGCCAGATCAGTTCTTCTTTGGGTACCTCAGGTCCCAGGTAACGGGGAAGCGGGCCCATATCCCTATGCGTCAGTTTGAACCATGCTCTGGCAAATGCATCGGCAAATTCATCCGGATTTTCCATGAAGCGACGTGAGATTTTTTCGTAAGCCGGATCAAACCTAAGAGACAAGTCGGTGGTGAGCATCATCGGTGCATGGCGTTTTGACGGATCATGTGCATCCGGAACAGTACCTTCGCCCATACCATGTTTTGGCTTCCACTGATGCGCACCGGCTGGACTTTTGGTTAATTCCCATTCATAACCAAAAAGGTTCCAGAAAAAATTGTTGCTCCATTTGGTTGGGGTGGTTGTCCAGATAACCTCAATACCCGATGTAATCGTATCTCCGCCTTTCCCACTGCCGTAGCTGCTGTGCCAGCCAAGTCCTTGCTCTTCGATATCGGCAGCTTCCGGCTCAGGGCCAACATGATCAGCTGGTGCAGCGCCGTGCGTCTTGCCAAATGTATGCCCGCCTGCTATCAATGCAACAGTTTCTTCGTCGTTCATAGCCATCCGCTTAAATGTCTCACGAATGTCTTTAGCCGCGGCTACAGGGTCAGGATTGCCGTTGGGGCCTTCCGGATTTACATAGATCAGTCCCATTTGCACCGCCCCGAGTGGATTTTCAAGGTCGCGTTCACCGGAATATCGCTTGTCAGCGAGCCACTCCTTTTCAACACCCCAATACACATCCTGGTCTGGTTCCCAAACATCTTCACGGCCACCGGCAAATCCAAACGTTTTGAAGCCCATGGATTCAAGCGCCACGTTACCGGCAAGAATCATCAGGTCTGCCCATGAAATCTTTTTGCCATATTTTTGTTTGATCGGCCAGAGAAGACGCCGGGCTTTGTCGAGGCTCACGTTGTCCGGCCAGCTATTGAGGGGAGCAAAGCGTTGCTGACCTCTTCCTCCGCCACCGCGACCATCACCAATTCTGTATGTGCCGGCGCTGTGCCATGTCATACGGACAAAGAGTGGGCCGTAATGACCGAAATCAGCCGGCCACCAGTCCTGCGAATCAGTCATGAGCGCATGAAGGTCTTTTTTCAATGCATCATAATCCAGGCTCTTAAATTCGCTGGCATAGTCAAAATCCGAACCCATTGGGTCAGAATGTGAAGCGTGCTGACGAAGAATATTTAGCTTTAATTGTTTTGGCCACCAGTCTTGATTCTGTGTACCAACAGTAGCAGGTTGGTGGTACGGACACTTACCGGAACCATTTGAGTTACCGTTAGAATTTGTATTTTCCATGTTTTATCGATTTTTGTTGTATATGAGAATTGCGAAATTACTATAATAGTTATTTATATTAATTATAATATCATAAGTAAATATTATTAGGCCGGCCTGTGCTCTTTAATACATTAAGGTAAACAATATTCGTCGTATTTAAAAGTTTATTGATGTGCCTGAGAGATATCCTTTAATGCCATTAAATAGGGTAGGGGCACATATAAAATAAAATATCAGGATCGCTGTATTTCAAGCGGTTTATTCATAAGTGCTGTCAACTGCTTCAGAAAAGGAACGCGCAGCGACTCTTCCTGCAGGCGGATTTTACTCATCCATTTTTCCGGATACTGGAGATGTTTTTGGACTTTGTTCGTTTTTTTGAAGCTGGTTTTAAGGAAGTTTAAAAATGCGTCATGATCATGCCATTCGCCCATAGTTTTATTCAGGGCGCTCACTTCTTTCTGAAATCTTTTCAGCGCGGCTGAATCATTAAGTTTTCTCAAAATAATAGTTACTTCAAGCAAAGTTTTCATCCGAATCCGTTTTTTATGCAGCTCTGGTTCAGCCTTGCACTTAATGATAGAAGTCCGTATCAACTTATATTCTTCTTCGATGTATTTTACGCCCGCGAAAATCACCTCCTCATCAGGAAGTGTATTGATTGTGGCAAACAGGGCCCGATCAAGTTGTTTTAGCTTTTTGAAATCAAATCGTTTTATCCGCTTCTCAAATCTCAAAATGGCTTTCGACAACATAGATGCTGCATGATACTTAAATTTTTTTGACTGAGAAAATTTAGCCCGCCTGACGATTGAAAGGTGTATTTGAATTTCTCGTATGGCGCCTGCATTTTTAAATAGTTTATCAAATAATTCAAAATGCTGCTTTTTCTGATATGCACCTTTGCTTGCTATTTCTGCCAGTGTTAAAGCAGCCCGCAATTTTTTAATGGATAAGCGTAAATTGTGAATAGTGCGAATGCCCTGGCTTTTAGAGGCCTTCGAGAATTTTTTTCGAAATGCCTTTAAATGTTTTTTAAAATGTTCTGTCAGCCGCTTGTTTTTTGATTTGATTTGATTCATATGTCTGTGATTTGATCACTTCCTATACATATCAAACGTGACTCCTGCTATAAATTCATCGATTTTGGCGATTATTGGTTAAAAAACGCAGAACTTATTGCTTTTTTTGGCGTTAAGAACCATTTTCTCAGTCGGCTGTTCAGCCCAATCAAAAGTTTACCCTCAAGTGAGGGTATTTAATAAAGGTCGTTATCGATTACCTGTAGCCCAGGTATTTAAATGAAAATAAAGGTCCTCAACACTTTTCACGGCGACTGCCTTCAAAAAGCCAGGGTGAAAAGGATTGAGTAATAAATTGTGCTCTCTTGGGTAGGCGGACAATAGTAACCTCGCAGAAGGAATTTTCAAACCAACGGAAATCTTGCTTTTAAACCATTGATCTCCAAAAATTTGTGTTTTAAGCGGGTAGGGGCGTGCATCCCATTCTTCCGGAAGTGTGTTTTTTTCCAGTGCCGGAATATCCGTATCGATCGAATACGTGACAAGCGACCATTCAGTATTTAATAATGCGGTGCCTTTGATGCACAAATACTCTGTCATCGAAAGTGCTACAGACGAACAAGCATAAATTACCGGAGCATTGCGGGAGTTCCATCGACCGGCATTTAATCCATAGCCCAAAGGATTGGAGGAGTGAATGCTTTTTATTATTCGATAATAATCCATCAATTACAAAATGCTGCCATATTCCATGGCTTCCATGGCATTCTCCACTAGCTCAATGCCATATGGGGTTGTAAGTAACTCAATCGGGGCAATATCTCCGAGAGCAGTATTGGATTGATGCAACCATGCTTTGAATAATGCAGCGTTACCAAAAATAGAGATCCCCTTTTTTGATATCCTGTCAATCTCGAGGAGTGTGCGGGAAGCTATAGGGCCAATCCTGGAATCATCATCCCATCTTGAAAGTGTACGCGCAGAAACTCCAAGCAGTATCGCAACTTTATCGTTGGGCAAATCAAGAAAGGCAACAAGTGGCTTTACGGACTTCATCGGGAAACCACTTTTGCCAATAACATCATTCAAATCCCTGTAATTCCTGATGTATTGAACATCCTTGATAAACGAACCGTAGGGTATCTCAGACTCCATAACCATCTTTTGGCCTGCGCCAAAATCAACTGTAAATCGGGAATATGGTTTTTCTTTCTTCATAGCAACACAGACAAATGACATTAAAATATACGCCATTTGTCCAGATGTAGTTTAAGTTTTTATACTTTTATTATATTTTTTTTTAATCTGATAATCATTATGCAATCATTAGATCATACAATCATGGGATATTTAAAAAAAAGCAATGCATGATCCGGATAAATCATTCATTTTTTATACTGTTCCTGAAAGAGAAAAAACGAAATGCTTATGCGGGATATTGAATCTGTGGATAGGAGCGTGGCATATTTGTGTGGTTTAGTTTCCTGCAAATGCAGTCTAACAGACAGCCCCTTTATTTATACATACATTGCTTTCATGCTAACTACGCATCGCAGATGCTCTCCGAAGATTCACCCGCATTGCGCTTCGCTAAATGCTGGCGAGCGGGAGTTTTGGTCCAAATTCTGCAATTGAGCATCATTGTGAGACCTTGAAATGCAAAGAAGCAGGCTACTATTGAAATGAGGCACGCATCGAGACTTCGCTGTAGACTTGATCAATTTGATGCTCTAAAGTTAATTGAGACAAGCTGATTTAATGCGTTGATATAAAACAAATTAAGGACTAAGATTGAGACTTTTTCTGTTCCGCATTGTTAAATAGCGAAGGTCAAAGGGAGCAAAACCCTGACCTTAACATTCCTGCCCATTTGCTGACCAGGAATCCAATCCGGAGTAGTTAACAGTACCCGCAAAGCTTCTTCGTCGCAATCGTAACCAATGCCTTTCACGACCTCTAAATTGCTCAGATTGCCATTTACTTCAACAATAAAACTCACAATTACTTTGCCTTCCACATTGGCCCTCAAGGCTTTTTTGGGATATTTCAGATTCTGAGAAATAAATTCATTGAATTTGGCGCCCCCTCCGGGGAATGATGGCATTACTTCAACCACATTAAATACTTCATCAGCAACTTCTTCCTCAGGTGTATGAGCCAGTATCAAAGTTTGAACTATTGGTTCTGATAAATCTATGTCCAGATTGATGTCAATAATTTCCTGAATTTCCTCTTCATCAGGAATTTCTATAATCGTTTGTCTGCTGAGCTTTGGTGGCGGCGGTGTGGCTTGATTAGTGATGGGTACTTCCAATAATTCTTCAAAGGAAGCACCGCTTGTCTCCAGACTGACTGCACTGGATATGCCGACAGTTTTCCATTCAAAGGCGATCAGAACCAATCCAATCGATAATGAAAAAGAAATACTGAATATGAGTGTTCGGTAATTGGATAAATCGAGCCTGGGATTTTTCTTTAATTCCATAAGGTTATTGAGTTTGTTTAAGAAATAACGTAAAATATTAAACAAAGTTGTGCTGATGTACTTTCGCCAAATTTATAATAGTGATGAAGAGCACAGATCTGGCGAGGTATATTGAGAAAGGAGGTTTTTTCATGTATATTAATGAAAATTCTTCGCGAAAATTTCCCTATGACTGAAAAATATGAACAAACCAATATCCTAAGTCTTCTGGAGAAGGCGGCCAATTCAAGTTCTGAAGGCATTACCATCAGCACAATGTCAAAAGAAGACAGGCCATTGATATATGCCAATGAAGGATTTGAGCGGTTGACAGGTTATCCATTGGAGGAAGTTATCGGAAAAAATTGCAGGTTTCTGTAAGGTGCGGATACCAAAAGCGATTCGGTAGATGAGATAAGAGAGGCGATAAAAAAAGGAAAAGAGTGCACAGTTGAGCTACTGAATTACAAAAAGGATGGGACACCTTTTTGGAACAAACTTTCCATTACACCATTAAAGGACAATAAAGGCCGGGTAACGCATTATTTAGGTATTCAGTCTGACATTACAGAAATTAAAGAAACCAGGAAACGCCTCGAAATGGCCAATTATGAGCTAAATAAATTCCATGACAGAATCTCACAGGAGTTGGACCAGGCGAGCAAAGCCCAGCAGTTTATATTACCCACAACATTCCCCGAAAATAAAAAAGTTAAGTTTAGCGCCCTGCATAAACCAATTGATGTCATTGGTGGTGATTATTACGACGTTATCGAGCTCAATGAAGGCATATATGGTATCATGATTGCGGATGTTACAGGTCACGGCATACCTGCTGCACTTTTAACATTTATGACTTCATTTGCTTTTAAAAATTCAGTACAAAGACACACAACTACTGCACAGGTAGTAGCTTCAACAAATAAGAAATTGATCAATAAAATGCCCAGAGGCGCATTTATCACCATGTTTTATGCCGTATATGATTCGCATACAAAAGCATTGAGGTTTACGCAGGCCGGCCATCCCCAAGGTCTCATCCTGAGGTCCGCCACAAAAGAAGTTATTCCATTAGCTACAGACGGGAAATTAGTTGGTGTTTTTAAATATGACAAAACTGGCTTTGGAGAAAAAAAGATTTCAATGCAAACAGGAGATAAGCTAATCCTATATACTGACGCCATCATTGAAAACAGAAACAAGCAAAATCAAATGTTGGAAATCAGCGCCCTGAATGATTTTCTCATTGCTAATAGGTCATTGCCTATCTCCAAACTATTTGACAAAATCTATCAATTTGGGATTGATTTTAGTGGAAAGAACGCATATGACGATGATTTCACTTTGGTGGGTCTGGATGTTTAAGGCTAAACCATGCCAAATCCGTGAGAATAAAAAACCAGGATCAATAAGAGCCATTTTATTAACCACGATTGCACATCCGGACTTAGATTAATCTCAGGTCAGCTTTGACAAATATGAAATCAATTCCGCTGCGCGTCTGGGCGCAAATCCTTAGTTATGTTATATAATTTACATTATGTTAAATAGAAATACGCGGTAAGTCTGACCCCTCCCTATTTCTTGGAGCTACATGCTGCCTCCGCCTGAGTAGAAACAAAACGTGTGAATTTTGAATGATCATTTGATTTGGCGACGGACAATCCCCGGACGTGTATTCTATCTTCCGAATAAAGTGTATCCAAATTAACTGCATCGAAATATTGTTTCATCAATGCCATAGTTCCAGAAGTTCGTCCGATAAAAATATTTACGTTTTCGGCAATCATTCGGCTGAATGCTGTATTACAATCAAACTCTATTGAGTCAAAACCCGCCTCGGCATATTTGTAGTATCGATCTGAATATGTACGTATCAGCGTGCTATCTGCTATTTCATCATAAACGCCATTTTTAGCTACCATATAAGCCAATGCCAGGTTCGACTCCCAACGGTTTGTAATGGAAAAGTGATTAAAAATTGCAATTTTGGCCTTGGTCTTTTTTAAGCTATCGATCAAAGTGCGTTTTGCCTGATCTCTATTTTGATCCGTAACTCCCTGAATTTCTTCCTTTTGCAACAAGTAGTCGATCAGAATAAGCTCCTCTCCTGTTATAGTATCGTTTTTCACGATTTCAGCGTAAGTATATGCAAGCTCGTCATCATACATGACAACATTCTGAATTTCTTCTCCAATAATGAGTGTAAAAAACTCTTTCAGGTTTTCCTGAGCGTTTTCTACCGCACGTTTCAGTATTTCCCTTTCATGGGCCTTTCTGATCAACTCATCAAGGCACCGTTGCTTTACGATCTGTACCTCTTTATAATCTCTGCGTGCTTTCCGCTCTACAATCAGAAATTCAAAACCTTCAACTCCACGCTCTGGAATAAACCACGGATTTATGGTCGCTGAAAGGATTTGTGGCTGAAATCCGATGAAATAGATACTCTTGCGCTCTACATCGTATTTGAAATTGCGTTCAGTGAATTGACCAAAGTCAAATCCGGCCTTTACCCATCCCCTACCGAGTATCACCAGATTTTTGCGTTTTAGTTTTTTAACATTCTCTTTTTCAAGAACTTTGGCGTTGATGGCTATAAATTTATTTAAAAAATTTTCCGTGTTTTCAATTGGTTTCTCGACATAGCCGTTTATTACCGCATTACGAATTAGTCTTTGTGTCCTGGAATATGAAAGCTCCTTGTCGATGTCTTTCGCCTTGTAATCCGGGTAACTGTAAATATAATACAGCAACTTCCGGAACTCAGCAGTTTGAAACACATCGGCATTCAATGACTGTCTGGCCTTTTCCTCGATTTTGCTCTTTTTAAATTCTCCTTCTTCCAGTTGGTAATGTAATCTGTTGATTTCCAATACATAACGTTCCAGTAAATCGTAAGCAGTAGCCCGAAAGATTTCCAGTGTTGTATCTTGTGCCTCCTGGATTTCATGTGCATAAGAGCTAATGACTTCACCATAATACTCGGCTGTGATCAGTTGGCCAATTTCCCTGATACGCTCAACATCTACGGGAGTGTTTTTCAAAGTCCTTTTTGTTTGGATAAATATTCCAAATGGGTCGAAAAAGGCAAATAGTAATACTGCCGCTACCACGAGAATAATCTGGAGCAGAAATGGAATGGCTTTTATGATTTTGCCCCAATTCATTTAACGCCCTCCATTATTATTGGCTTAAACAATTCTGTTGTTGGTTTAAAGTCAATGATGACAGCCTCGTATCCCATATTTTTCAATAGTCCTGTCAGCATAGCACGTGTCTTTTGCTGTGTTACTTCCACGATACCGGTATACTGCAGATTGTTGCGGATATCCAGCTCAGCCCGCCTGTAGAACTCCTCGTAGTCGATAATATCAAACCTATTAACCCACGAGTCATCCAGCAGCGTGGTATCAACCACAAAGCGTTGAAATGGGTATTGAAAATCAAGCACTTCTACTGCAGGAAGATGAAGCGTAATCTCTTTACCATCAATCCGGACATCGTATGAGCCGATTTTTTTCAGGTCTATGCCGGTTTTAACAATGGCTTCAGTATAGGCTACAAAATTGGCTTCATTGATTCTGATAAGCCCAAGAACGCTTTTTGATTTCGTGCCTATAACAGTTTTATCGATTATAGTCTCTGTGGTGGCGAGTTTGGATACAGACTGTACTTTGCTGATTACGATGGCACGTTTATCCTTGCATGAAAGCAGAATAAACAGCGGCAGCAACATCAAAAATGCGCTTCTATTCATGGGGTTAACCTTTTGAATTTGGATTTTCGAAGGCCTGTGATGAGCCTGTTTTTGTTAGGGCTATATCCTCCTCCTGATTCAATAAATTTGCACGAACTCCGGCGGCACCAGGATCTACTGCTGGTGCCAACGTGGGCTGAGGAACCGCTTCAGTAATTGTAGGCGATTGTTGTTGGCTTTGTCCCGGTGCGCCTTTAATCGGATTGAGGTTGAGCGCCTGGAGTGATTTATTACCGAAATAAAAGGCGATCATCATCAGAAAAGCAGTTTTAAAGAAATCAAATGTATCTATGAATAACTGGTTTGCCGACATGGTAGTATCTATACTGAGCGAAGCTACTAACATCGCTAAAGCGCCAACGACCAGGCTGAGTGCCAGCGTGCCGCGGACGGTTCCTTCCGGTAAGCCTAATGTTTGATCAGAATGCGGATTCTTTGATGGGTAATCAACTTTTTCGCCATTTCTGGTTTTCGTGCGGATTTCAGCCCAATCTTCATTGGTGAGCCCAAAGTTGATATTGAAAAAGTAGATAACCCAGGCAAAATAACCAACAAGAATCCCAAGCCATAAAAGTATAATATCGATAGAAATCATCTTGTATATAAAACCTGCATTGTCTCCACGAAAAGCCTTCCATGTGATTATGCTGATCAGGATAAATATTAATACTTCCACAAGCCCCATACATCCGATGAACAACCTGTTCATTCGTCGCTTATTTTGCTCTGCTATTGCAATCAAATCTTCCATAGTTTTAAGCATTTAATTTGGCAAACCAGGCTTCATCCCTCATGATAAGGCGCACCTTTGTGCCCTTATCAAGTTCTTCTTTAATATAGATATAAAGCCGTTTGAATGTATTTTTTGAATTTGTAAGTGACTTATTGGCTTCCGAAACGCTCAGGCTGTCAGAAACCAACAGACATCCATCAGTATCCTTATGGGTTCCGCCATTGTGAATATACACACCCTGGAATCCTGGGATTTTTTTGATTTCCAGGTGGTACTTAAACCATTCAGGGTTAGCATTCCGATATTTCAATGTGAGATTTGTATCAGCCCGGTTGAAATCGATTTCATATTTTCCTGCAGGAATCCTGGTCTCTCCCATAATTTTTACGTCGCGATGTGCGTCTTCCAGAGTATAGCAATAGAAAAATCCATTGAGGTATAGCAGGCCAACGGTAGTAGCGCCATCATCAGAATATCGCAAAACTGTCAGCGTCACACCCTTAAACTGGTCTGTCGCCAGTTCTTTCAGTTCAGTCCGCTTATGTTCATTCACTATCAATTCTAATGGATTTGATGCCTGCGAACTGACATTTTCTGAATCCTTCTCTTTTCCATCATCAGTAAGAGATGAATATAATTTCCGCACGACCTGAACTATCACACCCGCAAAGCCTATCAGCCATAGCCAGATATTGCCCAACACTTCCGGCCGCATCATAAAATATACGATGGCAAATGTGATGAGTGCTATGACTACCAGAATGATCAGGCGATTCATAGTTTTGAATTATCTCGTAGGTGTAATGTATTTTTTGGCTACCCAGCCCTCTATTTTTGTCCTCACCCTGAACCAACCGTTTTTTTCTTCCAGAATTTCCACATCGCTGTTTATGTCCAATGGTTGCGCTACCTTTTCAAATTCTACACCGGCACCTGCCCGTATGTTGAGCAAATCCGTATTTACCCTTCCTTCGGCAGCTTCTCCCGATCGGTCTTTAAGCACCTCACTTCGCAATTCATCAATTGGAAATGCCGGTCCCGGATCTTGCTTTCTGGTCGGCGCAATTTCGTCATGACCAAGTATCTCTACAATACCGTAGGTCTGTCTCAGCAAATCACAGATATCAAATACCACATCAAGTTGTTCAGCAGTATATTTTTCCCAGTAATCGTATTTGACATTTGGAATATTGTGCCGCGCATTAACAACCTGGTCTTCAGTGTATTCTGCATTGAGTCTTACTCTCGAAAATTTTCCATTTGGTTGTTTGATCAACCAACCGACATTGTCAATTTCAATACCGATAGAATAGTTATTATAATTTTTTCGTCCGTTATACTCACTTTTTCCTGCATGCCAGGTTCGCTGGTTGAACTTCGCTAGTTGGAATATTTCACCCTTCTTCCCGATTACCAGATGTGCCGAGGCATTATTTCCATCAGGATTTTTGCTGGTGAGTACCTTAACAGCTCCTGCTGCGGTAGTCATAGCAGTGTAATGGATGATGATAGCATCAGGTAAGCCTGAATTAGTAATAAATGGCGGATTGTAGAAATTGGGTGTTTGGATATAAGAAACACCATTACCCTGTAGTTGGTGATCGACGATGTTCATGGTTTTGTGCGGTTAGGTTGCCGTAGCAACTGCTTCAGTGCATTAAGGTAAGAAAAAGTTTTAGTAAGTTATATCACGGGGTAAAAAAATTATACACTGAGCGTATTTAGGCGCGGTGTCCTCATTTAAATCCATGACGAATCGATGCAAAGAAATATAGGCTTATATTGTTCCTGTTAATGACCGGATTAAAACAAGCCATTCTTATTAAATGCTCTGTATAGTTGTACCAGAAGCCTTCATCTATCAGCGAGATCTCGATTTCCCTTTTGGGTAATCTCAATCATGTCAATAGGTATTATTAGTCGGAGATATCGATTTCGCTATATAAACCAATCCCGTATTCAAGGAGTTGCTTCACAGGACGGCAGTCAGGTGCGGTGATGCTTCCGGTGCGGTTTTTTGCTATGGCGGCACACCCTCCTCCACATGCCAATCGTACAGAACACGTTTTGCATTCTGTAATCGAGAGCACATCCCGTTCTTGCCATTCATTGATGAAATCATAGTTAAGTTGAATTTCCGGATAGAACGTGCCCAATTCAGCACCGCTATTTCCTGCCGTTGCGGTGCAGGAGTATATTTTTCCGGGGTAGTCAAATGCCCATTCTGTCTTGGTTCCTGAGCAGGAATCAAAAAGCGGATTAGGAAGCTCGACATGTTCAAAAAGTAACTTGGATATGGAAAAGAGGGGCTTATGGGATTCCAATAATTCGGGATGCTTCTTTACAAGATGATAAATCTCTTTGTACATTTTGATCCGAGAGTACAGCCGTATATTGTTGGTTTGGCCATATGAGATGGCGCCTTAATAAGCTTCCTGCTATCCCTGGCTTTTAGTAAGAGAGAAATAAACAAATCGAATGATAATTTGTCGGTTTCATCCATTAGGTTTGCACTTCCAATAAAAACTATTACCAATGCGTCTCTCTATATTATTATCCCTAATTATAATTTTTGCATTAGAAATTACAGCGTTTTGTCAAACCTCGGAAATGTATTGGCCTAAACAGTTACAGGCAGCCGGACTGGTGATAACACTTTATGAGCCGGAGCCCGAAGGATTTGAAAATAATACTGTAGAAGCCCGTCTTGCATTCAGTATTTGGGATAAGGAGCATCTTCCATTGTTTGGCGCCATGTGGGTACGGGCCTTGGTTCAAACTAATACCACCGCCAATGAAGTCCATTTTACAGATATAACGGTAAAAAACGTGAATTTTCCCAATGCCTCGGTCGAACAGTATAAGCGATTTATCCAATTGATTGAAAACCAGGCTCCTGCCTGGCATTTAAACGGTGATTTGAAAGCATTTTACGCAAAACTGGAGCCGCTGAGGATCATCGGGTCATTCACAGCAAACCTGCAGCATAATCCTCCTGAAGTTGTATATGCCTCCTCTCCCACCGTTTTATTTTACATTGATGGTGCGCCAAAACTTGCCCCGTTTTCCAGTACTCAACTATACAAATATGTGATCAATTCTCCATATTTTATTGTATTGAGCATGAGTGATGAACAATATTATCTAAATGCCGGCCCTTGGTGGTATATGGCATCGGATGTGCAGGGCCCATGGAAAATCATTGAAACCCCACCATCTGCCATTTCCAAACTTGCAGAGCAAACTTACAAACTGAAAGAGGATGAATATAAGGAACTGGAAGGCGTAAAGCCACCGCGCATGCTAACAGTGAATGAGCCCGCAGAATTAATCCAGACACTGGGAGAGCCTGAAATCGCCCAGATTTACGAGAATCTGTTTACTGTTACCAACTCGCCCGATGAAATCATTTTTGATTCGTATAAAGATGACTATTACCTCCTGATTTCTGGTCGCTGGTACAAGAGCAGAAACCTGGAGCGCGGTCCATGGTCGTTTGTAGAGCCATCCAAACTGCCTGAATATTTTGCCGGTATTCCGGCGAATTCATCATTTGCACACCTGCGTCTGCATGTATCCGGTACACCGGAGGCTGACGCTGCAGTGCTGGATAACAGCATACCCCAAACTGCCATGGTTTCTCGTGAAAAGGCAAAAATGGACGTAATATACGATGGAGAGCCTCTTTTTGAGCAAATTGAAGGGACGAATCTCAAATACGCTGTCAATACTGTGGCAAGTGTTTTGCAATCTGGCGAAAGGATGTATTATGCTGTTGATCAGGGAATTTGGTTTAATTCCACATCACCGATGGGCCCCTGGGTCGTTGCAGTTGATTTCCCTGCCGAAGTAATGAATATCCCCCCCTCCTGTCCGGTATTTAACCTGAAATTCGTAAGGATTTATGATCATAGCGATGAGGTAGTTTTTGTCGGTTATACACCGGGTTACCTTGGTGCTTTTCCATATGAGGGTGTTGTGGTCTATGGCACCGGTTACAAATATAAGTCATGGTATGGCGACAACTACATACCCGGACCGGCAGCTTTCGGGCAAGGTGCTGCTAAAAAACCTGCCAAAACACCAAACATTAGCTTTTATGCGTCATCGGGCTATGGCGGGCCGATGATGGGGCCGGGTTATTATGGCAGACCCTATGGCGGTTATGGCATGGGATATGGTTATGGCTATGGCTACGGAATGCCGAGTCAGTATTCATACAATCAAAATTACTACGCCGGACAAACTGTAACAATCGATCATGACCCGGTTGAAGAAAAGCCAATCGATTTAATGAATATATACAATAACAGAAAGGAAGGCATCATTATCACTGAAACCATACAGCGGAATGATCCTATGAAACCGGTTATGTTAGAACATGCTCCAACAGATCTTTATACAGGAAAAGATGGCAGAATGTACCAACTCGACAGACATGGCAATTGGCTGGAACAAACTCCTGATGGCTGGAAAGCAACGACCGAAAACCCGAGGCAGTAGTTTTAGAATGATTTCTTATATCGGGTACCCTTCTGGACAGGACGGCAAATTAAATAAATATGAGCCGTCATTGCGATGAATTGCACTGAAAGGGCGGTGAAGAAGCCTGCCTCTGCTCAGCTATATTTCTGCTAATAGCAAACAGATCCCGGAACAAGTCCGGGGCGTGGATGATGGTATTTTAATGGCTTTTCAGCGGATAACTCTTTACCTAATATTTATTATCACCATACTATCACTTTTCTCACTCGAGATACACGACCGAATTATTATCAGACACTAAAATCCTCGATCATTAATGGCCTCGAATGGAACACTCAGTTCTCTGCCCTGTTCATCGACGAGGCTTAGCAGGTGTAGGCCAGCCTCCGGAAAAAGTCCCAGCTGGTGGTTTTGTGACGTCTCGCCAACAAATTGATCATCCAAATACCAGAATATTTTCGCATCCGGATTGTAGTGTGCGGCCTCAAAAACCACGCGACCCAAAACGCCGTCAATCTCCACAGGCACAAATACTTTTGTAAAATTCCGTGGATAGATCATCTCCATTTTACCCTGTGCGTAATCCGAACAGGCATCCATCATCACCGGGGGAAGGGAAAAATCAGCGTTGTGGCGCTTATAAAACCAGGCCTGTGATGGCGGAAGCATAAACCAGGGCCTGGTCACCATCATATTGACGGGGTAACACCCGGAGTGTACCAGAAATGATTGTGTGGCATCCAGATGCAGGTTTTTGTGATATGTGCAACGAGCAGTTTTAAGGGACTCTTTTGCTACAGGAACCACTTCGGTTTCCGGGCAAATATCAGACGCAATCCGGCCACTCTTTTTACAGATATTTAACTGTGCCATATCTGCGTCAGGCAAATTAAAAACTGCTTCTCCCCCGAGTATTTCAAAAATGCTGAACATGAGCGGGGCGGCGGCGGCCACACCGGTGAGTCCGGGCCTGCCCTCACCATCAGCATTGCCAACCCATGACGCCACAAGGTAATTGGAATTCATGCCAATTGCCCAGCCATCCTTGTATCCGTAGCTTGTTCCCGTTTTCCATGCAATCGCGCGGCTATTGCCAAATTGTTGCCAGTTTGACTGTGTGTCCGGTCGCCGCAACATTTGCATGGCCTGTAAGGTATGCCAGGTGGCTGCCGCACTGATGGCGTATTCAGCCGTTTTCTTCTCAGTATTCTGTTCGTTTAAATAAAAAGATAGTGGTTGAAAAGCACACTCATTGTAGCGCTCAGCCCCCTTTTTATTATTGAAATATTCCAGATTTCGAGCCAACCCTGCGTAGAGACCTGCCACTTCCCAAAGGGTGACTTCTCCCCCACCCAAAATGATGCTTAGCCCATAGTGGCCGGCTGCTTGATCCAGGCTGCTCAATCCCAGCCTAAGTAGATTAAAATGAAATTTTTCATAGCCATATTCTCTTAAAAGACTTACAAAGGGCACGTTGAGCGAACTGCGGAGTGCAAGGTGGGCAGGTACAGCGCCACGAAATTGCTTATCGAAATTGCGGGGTGCAAAACCCTGGAAATAGATCGGAATATCAGGAAGCAGCTGCTTTGGTGTAATAAGTCCGTCGTCAATTGCCATGGCGTAAAGAAATGGCTTTAGCAAACTGCCGGGACTTCGTCTGCTGGTTATGATATCTACCTCCTGCCCATGATCCACTGGATCACGATAACCGGCGTTGCCTGTATAGGCCAATACTTGTCCGGTTTTTATATCAATAACAAGTGCGGCAGCATTATAAATATGATTAAACTTTAAGTTTAAGTAATTATCATTAACTATTTGATTTACATTTAATTGTAAATTATAATTTAAAGTTGATTTTATGGTTTTTTCGGAAGCCCCTTCTTTTATGTTCCGGTCGAGCAAGTGCATGGCGTGCATGGGCAATGGCTTTGGTTTTCCGGCCAAAGGCTCAGCAACAGCTAAGTTGTAAGTCAGCGAATCGATTTTTCCTTTATGTAATAATTTTGCCAGTAGGCGGTTTCGTTTTTCAAGCAGCACCTCATCTTTTTTTCCCGGGAAAATCAAACCCGGAGCATTTGGAAGGACAACAAGATTGGCAGCCTCAGCCCATGAAAGTTCCTGAACAGGTCGCCCGAAATAACGCCAGGACGCTGCGGAGATGCCGACTGCATTGCCGCCAAAAGGAGCATTACTTGCATAAATATTCAGGATTTCCTTCTTGGAATACCTGATCTCAATTCTCAGTGCCAGCCAAATTTCAATTAATTTTTGCTTAATGGTTCTCGGGCGGTTTCCAAGGGCCATTCGAGCCGTTTGCATTGTAATTGTACTGCCTCCGCTGACAATATGACCTTTTTGTATATTTTGTTTCAAAGCGCGAAAAATGGAGACAGGATTGATTCCCGGATGGATATAGAAATATTGATCTTCAAATTGCAGGAAACAGGTGCGGATATTTTCCGGCAGTGCATCAACCGGAGGGAAGCGCCATTGCCCGTCGGAGGCAATTCTCGCACCAAGAAGCCGTCCTTCACGGCTTTCCAGCACAGTAGCATACGGCTTTTGAAAAAGCGGATCGGGAATAGTAATGATCAGGGAAATCAGTATCAGAAATAGGCAAAAACCCAATAAAAAAACTTTTATACCGGGTTTTTGCAGACTAAGCTCCTGCCATTTTATTTCAAATCTTTTTAAAGACATGAGACTTTCCTGAAAATTTCACAGTCCGATATCAATCCGTACAAAAAATGCCAATCGCCTTCGAAAGTTAAAAAGCTGCTAACGATCATTTTATGGCTATTTAATAACTTTTACCCAGCCTCCTTTGGTATTGGCCGCAATGCTATTGTCATACATGGCCTGAACTGAAACGGCAGGCTGATAAAATGTCCCCTGATAGCTGGCATTGAGCAATACTTTAAATGTCGCCTTAGTGCCGGCAACCAGATCAAAATAAGTCATTACCCTGTCGTCGCGAATGTCCTGGTATTTGGGTCTGAATCCACTAATGGCTTGATCCGTATCATCCAGCCGGTAATTGAGTATTTCCCAGCCTGAAGGAAATATCTGGGTTACGGCCAGTTCTTCATAGTTGCCGCGCAAACCGGGATTTGAAACCGTAACCTCAGCATAAAAATCCGTTCCCTGCTTCAGCTCAGAAATGTTGATGGTCTGTCCTTGTAAATTTTTATAGGTGACGGTCATTTTAATATTTGATTCGCTTGCTTGTTCGTCGCCTTCCAGCGGGATACCTGTTTTAATAATTCGCACAAACAATGGATTGTCTCCATTATTCGTGATGGAAATTTGTCCTTTCTGATCCGGTTCTATGATTGTGACCTGATTTATATATTTGTTGCCATCCACGCGAAACCGATTTCCCGAGATGTCCACAGATACGTTTACACCGCTACCGGAGGGTGAGCTTTTAGCAAATTCTGAAATAGCTATCAGACACCAGGCCGTGGTCTGGGTGCTCATCCAGTAATCCGGGTTTCCCATTTTTACGGTAATTTTCCTTAACATTTCAAATGCGTCCGTTTGCTTACCTGCATATACCATCGTTTCGAGCATAATCGCCTGGTCGCGCAGATCCGATCCGAAGGTACCACCCAGTTCTCTGTAACCCGGCAGTTCCGTGGTCAGATTTGAAATTAACTCCAGGGCGGCATCTCCATATCCCGCCGCGGCATAAGCAGAAGCCAATGTCCATTGTGCGACTTTATTCCTGATTTCACTGCCTCTGAGCCTGTTCATAGCGCCAAGCGCAGGATAACCTGCTTTTGCCAGGCTGTAGAGTCTGTATGCCTGGGTTTGTTCATCAGTATAGAGTACAGCATTCCAGTTACTGGCCTGTTCCTGCTGATAGGCGACCCATTTAGAAAGCACTTCTTCAGGCACGATATATCCCTGTTTTTTGGCTTCGGTCAGGAAATGACCCGCATAATTGGTTCCCCAGAAATTTGGCTGGCTATTACCCGGCCAATAGGTGAATCCGCCATCAGGTAATTGAAAAGTTCGCAACCTTTCAATTGCTGCGTTGATGTTTATCTGGATTTTAGCAGCCCGATCATCGTCAAGTTCTACAAGATCTTTTAAATAAAGTTGGGCAAATACAGCGGAGGTAATTTGCTCAATGCAGCCATGCGGGTATTGAATGAGGTAATTGAGCCGTTGCTCAAGATTGATTGGTGGCAGACTTGATATTTCAAGCATCCCTTCGTTGGTAGTGAGCAGACCGAGCGGCTCATAGCTCAATTCCATATTTTGCTTACCCTCAAGCACTTTTTCTGTAACGCTGCTCATCGTGGGGTTGCTGGCCCTTACGTTCATCTCCACATCATATGACGCTTCGAATGTGCCTGATTTGGCCTCTACTTTCACTTTTCCAACACCCAGGCTTGCGGCTGCTTTAAGGTTGAAATAAACCACCTGATCGCCATTTTCAGTGAAAGTGATTGATTTTGTCGGAGTGCCCTGAACCTGCAACTTACCTTCTGATTTTACCGAAATATCAACCTTGCGGATTTTTTCATCCATAGCAAAAACATTTACCGGAAGGGATAAGAACTCGGTCGGACCTGCAACCCGGGGCAATGTAGCCAGGATCATCAGCGGCTGCTTAACCGGAATGGTTTTTTCGGCCTGACCATAAGCGCCTTCATAACCCGCAACAACCATCGCACGCACACTGCCGATGTACTGTGGCAACTTAAATTTGTGCCCGGCCTTTTCGCCCGCCTTAATAAAAAACGGCCCTTCAAAAAGCACTACCGGCTTAAATCGATTTGCATCATTGGCATCCGGCGCTTTGATCTCATCATCACCGCCTATAGCCAGGAGGCGCTCGAGTGTGCCGCCGTAAGCGCCCATTACGTTGTCAAACATATCCCATGTCTTTACGCCCAGGGCTTCGCGTGCGTAAAATGTTGCCCAGGGTTCAGGGGTTTTGAATTTGGTCAAATCGAGCAACCCGTCCTCGACAATTGCTATGGTGTAGGCAATCGGTTTATTTGATTGCTCACTAATCTGAATGGTAAATTCCTGTCCTGATCTCAATGTTTCAGCCACAGTGATTACAGGTTTGATTACAGTACCCGGATCCTTTACCTCGATGGCTTCTACGCCGTACAACCTGATCGGCAGATCGTTTGCTGTTTGTGCGTGCGGTTGCAGCATGGTGACATGGGCATAAACATTTGGCGACATGTTTGAAGTGGCTTCAAATTCAATATTGGTATTTTCAGCTTTTGTCTCCACCCAAAAGGTTTGTAACACATCACTACCGCTTTCCAGACTAATCAATGCCCTCCCTCCTGCACTGCTGGGTATGTTGAGCCTTATCATGTCGCCAACCGTTACTTTTTCGTTTTCTACATTGAAAGTGAGCATTATTGCGCCGCCAGGCTCGCCACGATTTTGCTTACCGGCCCATCCCGGCCAATCCACATAAACGATGTCTCCGGATGAATGTCCCGAAACAGGATCCTTTACTTTTATCAGGTAACGTCCCCATTCAGGGTATTGAATATTGAATGAATATTTACCTTCGCCATCGCTACCTGTTTTAATCTCTCCACGCTTAACAATTTGACTGTAATACCTGCTGGTAAAGTTGCTTTTGTCTTCATAAGAATTATCCCACCACCAGCGCCACTGAAGTTTATGGATGCTCACCTCCAGTCTTTTGGAAAGCGGATTGCCACGGGCATCAAGAGATACAATGCGCACATTATAATCCTGATCAGTGAGCAGCATGCCCCTTTTATCGCCCTGAGGAGCTTTAACACCAACAAACGAATTGTATGGCACGTAAGTGATGCTGGTGTTGTCAATACTGAAATCGCCCCCTTCTTCAAAAACCTTTCCTTTAAATATTGCCCGAACCATGCCGGGCGGGTCGTCTCCTGTATCCAGTTTAAAGGGTAGGCGGGCATTTCCCTGATCGTTTAGACGTCCTTCAAAAACCGGTTCGGTTTCCGTTATAAACTCTTTGGACGGATCATCAAAGATCAGATTTTCATAGCTTTGAAAGTTTGTTTTCATCGGAACCAGCAGGACTTCATACGATGCTTTCATATTTTTTGCCACGGCGCCATGGAGCCATCTCACATTCAGATTGGCATATTGTGTTCCCTGATCATGATATAGCTTATCACCGTCAAATTTTAAATCAATCTTCAGGCGGTTCGGTTTAACGGTTTCTATTTTGAGTTGTTTGGCAAACTCCGCTCCCCCTACCTTTACCCTGGCACGCCAATTTCCGGTTGGGGCATCCTTTGGCGTAACCGGTTTAAATGTATAAATCCCATGCAAGGAGGCAGATTGCACCATTTTGCCATGCAATTGCCCGAGCGGGTTATACATCTCAAGGATTACAGGGTGGCCGGCAGGCAACCTGTTTTGTATGTCATCCAGGATAAATGAAATGTGCAGTGAATCTCCCGGTCGCCAAACGCCTCTTTCGCCATATATAAACCCTTTGATGCCCTTTTGGACCTTTGAACCGGAAACATTGAAATTGCTCATAGACAGCGCCGAGCCGTCATTTACTTTCAGATAGCCAAATTGCTTGTCTTTACGCGCCAGGAGCACATAGGGCTTGCGTCCGGCTTTAAGTTCCAGCTTACCTCTATCGTCTGTATTCCCACTAATAATGAGCTGCTGCTGATAGTCGTAAACCTCGACATTTACACCAGCCAAAGGTGTGGCATTGATGAGGTTGGTAGAAAAAATGAATAGTTTTCCCTGATCAGATTTTTTGGCGATAAGACCAATGTTGGAGGCAAACACAATTTTTTCATCACCCCGGTTTGCTATATAGTAAGCTTCATGGCAGGGATTATTTCGCTGACTGTAGTCATAATAGTAATAATCATAATAATAGTCATCATAGTCATCCCACTCTGATGATTCCCCGAAATCATTATCCAAATCCTCAATGAAGCCATCTGTGATGCCGCCGGAATCAGGGCAGAAATAGAGCGACTGAGATAATCTGAAACCAATTTTTACCTGGTAAAAAGCGCCTGGCTCTACACTTATGTGCTCGGAGATATCAATGCTGTACCGGTTCCAGTCATTCAGGTTGGTTGCTCCGGTAGCGGCGAGTGGAATGGTTTTGTACAATACCGGCCGACCCACACGCTGTAGCTGATAGTTGCCGCCCGGATCATTTACCTGCAAATACTGCAATACATTGTTTTCAAAGATCCGTGTAATGGTGAGATCTACTGCGCTCAGTCCAACGGCATTGAATGGGACAATCAACCCCTCCGAACCGGGCATAATCACGCCTGAATTGGCAGTGATTTTGACTTCTGGTTTTTGCTGGGAAAAAAATAGTTTTTCCCTGTGACTTTCCTTCAATGCATACCCGGCTATGTTCTTTATGGATTTATCAATGGTAATATCTATATCCCCATTGAGATGGTCAGATGTGTAAATTTTGAGTTCATTCAGACTTACTACCACTCTGGGCGCTGTGCCTTGTGACAGCATGACAATGCCGCGCATATTTTGCTTCTCATCAATTGGATCAGAAAACTTTACAGAAATGTATTTGTCACCCGTTCTGATAATGTTGATTGAAGTTACCTTGAAATCATCCATGGCTGGTATTTCAAATTTTTCACTTCCTTTTTTATCAATACCAATTGCGCTACCGTTCCAGGACACCAACACATAGTCCTTTTTTTCAGACCGTTTTATTTGTTCAATGAAAAATCTGCGCATATTTTGACCGACACCATGCTCAAAGTCGATTGTAAGTTTTTCGCCTGACTGTGTGGCAGTGATGAGCTTTTCCGCCTGCTCATTACTGATTTCATCGGTTGTCTGGAGAATCCCCGTAAGCTTAAGCCTTGAAAGATCCGTAGCTGAGTAAAGTTGAATACCCTCAAATTTCAGATCAAAATTTTGAGGGATACATTCGAATGTAAAATTGAATTCGCTTCTGTTTGCCGGCACCTCGATTAGTTTACCAAGGTGAAATATCGTCTTGTACCGCTTTCCACTCGTAAACGGAGTTTCCGGTTTAAATACGATCGTCCGGTCATCTGCCCAATATGTATTTCCTTTAATTTTTGGTTCAAAGGAAAAAACTGACTGATTTATTTGCTCACCGGGTATGGCCGTTTCTAAAACCCTGGCGAGTTTTACTTTGATTTCCGAATTGCGCGAAATATAGCCTGTTGTGTAAGCGGACACATATTCTACGAATAAGGTCTTTGGACTACTGAATGTGTCGTCCTCAATTTTCTTGTCCTTTTTACAGGATATCTGGAATGCGGCTACAAGTGAAAAAAGTAGTAGAATGAATGCAGGTTTTTTCATTGGTAAATAATAAGGGGTGTTTAAACAAGAAAATGCATTTTGCGGAAATTATCCAGCAATTGGAATAAAAATTCTGTTAAGCATGATCACAAACTCTAATAGTTGTCCCTTTAGGGCTTCACCGCCGGGAACACCGCATACATGTTAACATCAGGGCCATCAACATCCCGCAGAAGCCTAAATGCATAGGAAGTGTAGATTTTCTAAAAAGGATCGCTACCCATATCGTCTTTGGGACTTGCTTTGGTCGCTTTTTCTTTGAAACCACCAAAACGATAAGTCAATGACAAGGTGCCGATACGTGTTTCTGCATCAAAGGTCCGACGCTGGTACAAAACGGCATCATCGGTTTTAATTTTAAAAATTCTGCTATTGAATACATCGCTCACATTCAATGCAATGGTAGCTCTTTTATTCCAAACATCTTTCCTGACACCTACATTCACCCCCCAAATTGGCTCGATCTGACCCTGAGGCAAAACCATTGGGCCACGATAACTCCCCTGTAGCTGAAAAACAGCCACTTTTGGAAAATTCATATTGGTCAGCATGCTTAAAGTCCAACTAAAATTGGCATTGCTTAAGTTCTCTCCCAGGTTATCACCAAATATCTCCGAATAAAACAAATTGGCAGATACAGTAGCATCAATCCAGCGGGCCGGGGTATATTGATTTATGATTTCCAGGCCTGTATCCCGACTGTTATTCGCATTTAACCACGTGACTATTGCATTTTGCGCACCAAGTACACCGAATACCCTGGTTATGATGTCAGAGGAATACCTATGGTAAATTGTACTGGACAAAAAGATTTTTTCACGCTGTAGGTTGTAACCCAATTCATAGCTGTCGGTTGTAACCGGTTGTAAGTATGGATTGCCAATTCGTAAATTGAGAAAATCCTGAACATTGTAAAAAGGCGCTAATACACCTACACCCGGCCTGGATATTCTTCGGCTATAGTTTATCTGTAATTCCTGTTTATTACCAATATCATAACTCAAATAGACGCTGGGAAATACATTGAAATAGTTATTGGTAAAGGTCTCATCGCGATTGCGGTTAAAAGATTCGGTAAGCGTGAGTTCGGCTCTCACACCCGCTTGCATCCCCAATCTCCCCCATGTATTTCTATACAAACCAAATGCAGCATGTACATTTTCATCAAATAAAAACCGATCTGCTATGGTGTCATTGGCTATATAATCATTGTTCTCAAAATTAAATTCTTCAAATATCTGGCTATGCTCAAATCTGGAAATCATACTTTTCAGGCCGGCCTCAAATTTACCTGTTTTACCAAGTGGCTTTTCATAGTCTATCTGGAAAATAAACAGATTATCCTCCTGAGGACGGCCGTAAATTTGATTCTCTCTTTTCTCAATTTCTTCTTCTCCAAAGGCATTAAAATAAAACTGATCAAAATACTCGAATCTTTCCTGATAATTGTATGCATATGAGGCAGTCAGGTACAAACTTTGCCCTTTATCATCCAACTCTAAATTGTACGTGAGTCCGCTCTCGATATTAAACCTGCGCCTGTCTTCTTCCAGCAAACGGATAGAGGCGCTATCAATAATACTATTCTGTTGCATAAACACCTGATTGTATCTTCTATTGCGGGTTGCCGGGCTATAATTTATTTGCGAATAAAACCCGAAGGCACTTCTTTCAGAAATGTTTATGTCGGCACCCATCCGCAACAAGTGCGATTGATTGTAATTGGTGTTGTAATAGTCTTGCGCCATAATCGGCGACACATTGCCTGTTTTAACATTTCTAAAACTTGTTGTCTGCTCCCATAGCTGACGATACTGATAGTTGTAATTGGCAAATAAATTAATTTTGCGGCCACCATAATTCAAGTTTAATCCTCCGTTGTATTTATGGCGTGTGCCAATGGCCGCGTTAATTTGTCCATTAAAACCTACTTTTTGATTTTTCTTGAGAATAATGTTGATGATACCTCCGACGCCGGCTGCATCATATCTGGCCGAAGGATTGGTTATAAGTTCTATGGAGCTTACTGCATTGGCAGGAAATTGATCTAATATCGATTCCATGTCGTCGCTGGAGAGGTTGGTCGGCCTGCCATTGATATAAATCAACAGACTTCCACTGCCACGCATCGAAATATTTCCTTCCTCATCAAGCTGTATGGATGGCAAGGTCTCCAGCACATCACGGGCGGTACCACCTTGTGCCAATATGCTATTTTCCACATTGTAAGTGCGCTTATCTACGTCGCTTTCAAAAAGAGCGGCAGTGCTTTCAATAACCACTTCATTCAAACTTTGCACATCAGGCTCAAGCAATATTCTACCCATCGATTTTGCAGCACCACCTGCCAGCTCCAAAGTCTGGAAGTGACTTAAATAACCAATAAAACCTACATTTAATATGTAATGGCCGGGATTTGCCTTGATTGAAAAACGGCCTTGCAAATCAGAGACAGCACCGACAACAATAGTAGAATCTCTTGCTGACAACAAAGCCACATTGGCAAATTCGACTGGTCGATTTTGCTCTTTATCAAAGATTCTACCAGTAACCTCGATAGATTCTGAATTTGCACTGGCTAAACCTACAGTAATAAATAAAATGATGAAAGTGAATTTCGTCCAGCTTTTGAAATGCATAGAAATTGTTTTGTTGGGTTTTCTCGCACTGATTAAATAAATATAACTTTTCCCCCTCCGCAGACCTTATGATTATAACGAGGCTGGATGGTTAAAGCTAACTAATTCGATACCTTACTTAATACTACCTGACTTTGACGTGTTTGTTACAAAATAGTTAGAAAAAATAGTAGTCCTGGATTATTTGAAGTAGATTTTCTGTCATTTCAGATCGCAACAGATGGTACGACCAGTGAGTTTTTAGACGCTAAAAACAGTGGTGGAAACAATTCACCTCAATAAAGCAATAGAATCTAACGGTCGATATACAGGCAAATCTGATTTGTTGAAATCTGAAATATTGTTGGTAAGAATCGCATCCATATTTTGTGTTTGTGCCAGAGCATTTATCAAAGCATCTTCAAAATCAGAAAAATTTGAAACAAATGCATTCTGTATCGTTTCATCGGTAGAATGCAACAGCTTCGTGAATTTCAGAAGTTTTTGTATCGAATTCTTTGCAATTGTTTTATCTATTTTCATTGAACTGGTCAATATGTAAAAAAAAGAGTCTATTGAAAATGCCGGAACAAAAACTTCAATTTCATTTTGAATGAAAACAGCAAATAATTTCCTTTTGGTTTCGGGCGAAAGGGAACGATTTACGATGATATCAATGCAATCATTCACATCGATTAAAACCCGTTGAATTTTATTCGGAGCGGTTGGCATATATTTCGTCTCTCAATGTTTTATAATCTTTTTTTTGCAGTTCTTCGGTTGTTTCTATTCCGACAGGTAAAGAATCCAATTCCCCTGGTAATTTTAAATCAGTTTCGGCATTTTGCCTTTCCAGCTTTATCAGATTTTGAAGATAATTCTAAACTATACCCGAAACTCAGCCCGCATTTTTGAGCATAAGCCTTTATCTGTTTTTTTAATAAGGCATTTCGTAAGCTCAATGTTATTTTTTCCATTACACTACTGTTTTTGAGATGATCATACCACCAAATTTAAAATAATTGATTCAGATGGTAAAAGCTGTGGCTGTGGCCTGATTTATCGACCATATCCGACCGAATGTCATGTCAGAGTCGCCGCCTAAATGACCTGCCATTGCTGAAATATTGCGATACTTTGCTGCTTTTTCAAAAACGAAAACAATTACCGCATTATGGGATTTTAACAATAGTTTACAAATTAAAAGACAATGGAAAGCATACAATTCGGGAAGACAAACCTTAGGGTGACTAGCATCGGTTTGGGCCTGGCAGCCCTGGGAAGACCGGGGTATATCAACCTGGGGCACCACGATGATCTTCAGGGCAATTATGATGTGTCTGCCATGCAAGCCCATACCCATAAAATGCTGGAACTGGCCTATCAAAAAGGCATCCGATATTTCGATGCTGCCCGCAGTTATGGAAAAGCAGAGCAATTTCTCGCAGGCTGGATGACTGACAAAAAAGATCTGGCTATCGGATCGAAGTGGGGATATACCTATACGGCCAACTGGCTGGTGGATGCTGCGCAACATGAGATCAAGGAGCATTCCATTACTGTGCTGAGCAGGCAGTGGCAGGAGTCTCTCGAAACGCTTGGCCGCCAGCCGGATATTTATCATATTCACTCTGCCTCATCGGAAAGCGGGGTGCTTCAAAATATGCAAGTCATCAACCGCTTGTGGGAGTTGAAAAGCCGTGGCGTGATCATTGGACTATCGCTGTCGGGCACAATGCAGGCGGATACGCTTGAGCAATCGATGGAAATCAGGGACAATGGATCATATCTCTTCCAGTCGGTGCAGGTCACCTGGAATCTGCTTGAGACTTCTGTCACCACCGCGCTAATCAAAGCCCGAAATGCCGGTTACGGCATCATCGTGAAGGAGGCACTGGCAAATGGAAGACTCACCGAAAGAAACAGTTCCAGGGATTTCACAGAAAAATTTGATTCGCTAAAATACATTGCTGCAAAACACCATGCCGGAGTGGACGCCATTGCCATGGCTTTTGTATTGCAGCAGCCCTGGGCCGGCGTGGTATTGAGTGGCGCTGCATCACCGGAACATCTCCTATCAAATCTAAAGGCGTTGAATATTTCACTTGATGATGCAGATCTCAGGCTTCTCAATCAGTTGAGCGAATCTCCTGCAGATTATTGGAAAACCCGCTCGGGCCTGGCTTGGAATTGATGCATAACTCAACATTCTTTCAGCCAATTTTATTATTAAATTTCAAAAACAGGGAAGCGGGATCGCTGCCCACAGATGGTAGAAAAAGCATTTAGATTACACCTTTCTGATACTCTTCATCAAATCCTCTTTGTACATTTTACTGACTGGTATAACCTTTCTTTTAATTTCCAAATGGGAATCCGCCACAGCATCCAGCTTTCTGATATTCACAACATAAGACCGGTGAACACGCAAAAAGTCTTTACTATCTAACTTTTCACAAAAATTATTCAATGGACTGACTATCAAAAAACTTTGGCTTGTGGTAAAGACATGACAATAGTTCCTTTCTGCCTCGATATAAAGTATTTCATCGAACATTACTTTGATTAGTTTGCCATTGTTCCTGATAAATATTCTGTCATCCAAACTCTCAACCAAAGCGTTGGATTCCTTATTTGCATCATTTTTTTCTGACAGTTTTTCAACCACGAGCGCGATGGTTCTTTCAAGATTGAGTTTATGGAAAGGTTTTGGAATAAATGCGTAGGGGTGTGTTTCCTTAGCCTTTTGAAAGGATGCCTCGTCTGAATTTGCGGTGAGGTAGATCAAGGGCGTATCGGAATTGCGTTGAATCTCCTTTGCTGTTTCGATGCCGTCTAATTGCCCTTTCAGATGGATATCCATCAGGATGATATCGGGCTGGTTTTCTCTGACATGATTGATGGCATCTTCACCCCGTG
>CAYZWN010000038.1:0-28775 GCA_964482185.1 uncultured Roseivirgaceae bacterium | reverse complement strand
TGTCAAACGTCAATGCTGAGTTAACAGAAACCCCAATTCCTTTTGATTTAGAACCGTTTTTCGTTGTGATTACAATAACACCATTGGCACCACGTACACCGTAAAGCGCTGTAGCTGCAGCTCCTTTGAGCACGTTCATGGTTTCTACATCTTCCGGATTAATATCGGAAGCAGCATTGCCATAATCGTATGCTCCACCCCCAAAGCCTCTAGCCTGTGAATTAGTAGCATAGTTTGCATTACTAATCGGCACACCATCAACAACAAAAAGCGGCTGATTATCCCCTAGAAAAGAGTTAGAGCCTCTGATTGTGATGCGTGATGCTCCGCCAAGGGCACCATTTGTACCTTGAATCTGTACACCAGCAATTTGGCCTTGCAAGGAGTTTATAATGTTGGGCTCCTTTGCCTGAGAAAGCTGCTCACCCTCCACTTCCTGAACAGAATAACCAAGGGAGGCCTTTTCTCTTGAGATACCCAAGGCAGTTACCACAACCTCGGTAAGCTGCTTGATATCAGCCGTCATCACCATGTTGATTACCGACTGATTGCCAATCTCAACTTCTTCAGTTGCAAGACCGATAAATGAAAAAACCAGAATGCCTCCTTCTTCGGGAACGCCGATTTGATACCTGCCGTCGATGTCGGTTACCGTACCGGCAGATGTTCCTTTTACGAGTACGTTTACCCCGGGTACCGCGGTTCCGTCATCCTCACCAGTGACTGTTCCTGTCACTGTACGCTGTGCCCATGCCGCAGAAATTGCGAACATGGAGACTACACATAATTGTAGAATCCTCTTCATATTAAAATAGTTAAAGGTTAGAAATAATACTTATTAAGCAGATTTTGCATAATAATAAGTATCAAATGTATGTGATTGATCTGTAAATAAAAATAAAATTGCACATTTTTGTAAAATAGCGAATAATTACATGGCACATTGTGAAAATTGCAAAATAAAATAAAATGTTATGGCCTGTATTGAAATTAATTCAAATTGGTGTGATATTTTTAAAAAATGGCGGTTAATCTGAATATATTGAAAATGAAGAGCTCGCGGATTCATAACAATCTGTGGCGTTCTTTAGGGATGAAAATAGAATTATTCCATGAATACGAATAAAATAAAAGGCAATCAGTTCATATTGTCCAGCGATTCGACAGAAAACTCAATGCGACGGTTAATACTGCGGCTTCTTTCATCGATGTTTTGCTCTAAGGGTCTGGATTCGCCATATCCGACATAAGAAAGTGATTTTTTTTCAATACCAAGCCCAATTAAAAAGTCATAAACGGCTTTGGCCCGCCGCTCTGACAATGCAAGATTATATTCCTCTGTTCCCTGATCGTCGGTGTGGCCTTCTATCAATATCCTAACGGTCGGATTACTTGTTAAAAAGTCATGTACTTTCATCAATTCTGTTTTGGAATTTTCTGTCAGGCTTGCGCTGTTAAATTCAAAAAATATATTGCTGAGCCGGACATTTCCGCCTTTTCTGATGGGCGTGAGGTAAATATCCCTCCTGATCTCATCGCCTGATGCATCCGATATATCAAACAATTGATTCTCAAAAAGATAACCCGGCGCATCGATGTAAAGAGAGAGATTGATATTTTCGCTGAGTATGGAGTAATACTTACCGTTGACCGGATCCGAATCGAAAATGGAAAATGGCTCGTCGCTGCCAAGCTCGTACAATTCGATCGTTGCGCCAAGCGGCTCATTGGTTTCCTTATCAAAAACATAACCAGTCAGATACACCGTCTTGTTTTCCAATATTCCGCTTTCCGGAAATTGAAATTGATACAATAAACTCATTTTCTGTCCGGCTTCATTGGTTCTTTCGTAGGAATAATACCCGTTTTTCCCGTTGGTGGACACGAAAAGCGAGACCTGATCTTCATGGGTATTCAGCGGATATCCGAGGTTTTCCGGCTCTGACCAGGTGGAATCGCGCCATTCACTTTTGTACAAATCATATCCTCCAAAACCAGGCAAACCGTTTGAGGCAAAAAATAAGGTCGTTCCATTTACATGAATAAACGGAGAGACCTCATCTTCCTCGGTGTTGATGACTGATCCGAGATTCACGGCCCTGGTCCATTCATTATTCTTATCTTTTACAGACATCCAGATATCTCTTTTTCCCATGCCTCCGGCCCTGTCTGAGATAAAAAATAATTTCCGCCCATCTGCTGAAAGCGAGGGTTGCGATTCCCAGGCCCTGGAATTGATGTTAGGTCCCAGATTTTCAGGTACACTCCATTCTTCGCCTGTCTTTTGGCTAAAGTACAAATCGCAGCTCCCAAAACCCTGCCGGCCCTCGCAATTTGTAAAAATCAAAGTGCGCCCATCGGCTGAGATGGTGCAGGTGCCTTCGTTGAATTGTGAGTTGATATTGGGTGAAATACTTAACGGTTTTTGCCAGTTGCCTTCGTCATCCTTAAAGCTGATCACAATATCTTCATCATCGTGGATCGTCACCCCGTCACGGGTTGTATAAATGATGGCCTGCTCATCAGCTGTGAGAACCGGAAAATATTGCAACGGAAAGGAATTGATGACCCCGGGCATGGGTTTGGGCGATATGTTGATCGGGGTTTTCATGTTTTCGAGCGCGAATTCAATATTTTTCTGCAATGCTTCAACATCATCCTTCATCTTTTTATTGTCGATCCCAAGCCTCCCCAGCTGATCAAGCAAGATGCCGCTTTCTTTATACCTACCCTGGTTAAAATATACCTTGCCAAGTAAGTAGTAAACATTTTTGTACCTGGCACTACCGGGAGCGATACGCAACACCTGCTCGAGATGATATTGTTGCTTCTTAGGCGCTCTGAGGACATCATAGGTGTAAGCAAGTCTTAAATGGGCCTCGATAAAATCATTGTCTTTTTCGAGTGATGTATTGAACTTTCTCACCGCCTCACTGAACCGCCGCTGCTTCAGGAGCAAATCAGCTTCTTCATACAGTTTAATGGCTTTTTTAGACTTTGTAGAATATTGCGCCTGGCCAAATGACGACAATACAATTAGTATGAATAATATGGATATAATTACCGATCTCATATTCTATGGAATATCCATAAACTTATGAACCTGAAGCGATATTTCCCAATGGGGATTGTTTTTTACATAGGCGATGATCATAGGCAGCATTGCCTGAGATTTAGACCATTCCGGTTGGAGAAAAAGCCTGCATCCCCTGCTTACTTTCGATGCATGGCTCTCCGCCCATTTGAAATCCTGTCTATTGTAAACAATCACTTTAAGTTCATTTGACTGTGCAAATATCTCTTCCCTGGGTTCTTTAAACTTTTTGGGCGAAAGACAAATCCAGTCCCATTCACCGGTCAACGGATATGCCCCGGAAGTTTCAAGATGGGTATTGAAGCCATTTTTTTTGAGCTGACCGGTCAAGGCGTTCAGGTCATACATGAGTGGCTCGCCGCCTGTGATTACTGCAATCCTCGATTTTGACTCCATCGCGGCGCTGACAAGGTTTCTTGTTTCCAGAATTTTGTGCTTACCCGCATCCCATGATTCCTTGACATCACACCACACACAGCCCACGTCACAACCAGCAAGCCTGATAAAGTAGGCTGCCTTTCCTGCATGATAACCCTCGCCCTGAATGGTATAGAAATGCTCCATTACCGGGAGCATTTCAGGAGTAATATTTATATTGTTTACTGCCAAAGTATCTTCTTAAAATTCTGCCTTTTCAAACTACATATCTATAAAATACATGCATTCAATCACCATGTCCGGGGACAAATTCCGATTCAAGTCAATCTTAAAAATCTCAATAAGCTAACTGTATAAAATTTCTATTGTCTTGTCCATAGTAATCTGTCCGTATTCCGACGATTCTAAATGTAATCGGATAAAACTCATTTCAAAGTTCAATACACTTATAACGAAGCATCAACTTTGCGTCTTTGCGCCTTCGCGGTGGGTTTTAAACCACCTTTCATTTTACTATACTCCATAAACCAGCATCATATTCATTGATAGGATATGGTGTTTTGTTGTAAAACCGCTGAGACGCAATGATTTTAATCGTACAATTTTCATGGTTTTAATATCTGCGCCCTTGCCTGAAAACATCCGTCATTTATCCCTTCACACCACGCCTGGAAGTTTTGAGGTTTGAAAATTGTATTTTGTGATTTATTTGGGATTTGATCATTGAAATTAGTGATTGTTATGTTACCCATATATTGCATTCTCAGCCGCCAGAAGTGTGTTCATCAGAAGTGACGCTCTGGTCATTGGCCCCACACCGCCGGGCACCGGAGTGATGTAGCTGCACTTCGGCGCAACCTCCTCATATTTTACATCGCCCTTCAATCCGAAGCCGCTCTTTTTGGAGGCATCCGGCACACGCGTAATGCCCACATCGATCACGACTGCACCTTCAGGCACCATGTCGCCGGTAAGAAATTCAGGGATTCCCAGTGCCGCAATGATGATGTCAGCCTGAAGCGTCATGGCTTTTATGTCCTTTGTCCTGCTATGGCAAAGGGTTACGGTACAATCACCCGGATAAGCCTTTCTCGAAAGCAAAATACTCATCGGGGAACCGACAATATCGCTTCGTCCAATCACCACGCAATGCTTTCCCTTTGTTTCGATCTTATACCTTTCTATGAGTTGCATAATGCCATGTGGTGTGGCAGAGATGTAAGCCGGCAGACTTTTTGCCATGCGCCCAACATTTACAGGGTGAAAACCATCCACATCCTTTTCAGGCTTGATCATATCGGTGACTTTCTGTACAGAAATATGGTCAGGGATGGGCAACTGGACTATGAGACCATCGATATCCGGGTCATTGTTAATTTTTTCCACTTCAGCGAGCAGGTCGGCTTCTGACACATTATTATCAAATCTTTTAAGAGTTGACTTAAATCCCACCTCTTTGCAATCTTTTACTTTCATGCTCACGTAGGTCTCACTCGCTCCGTCATTCCCGACAAGGATGGCGGCAAGATGAGGGATTTTACCACCCTGCGTTTTGATTATATCCACCTTCGCCCTGATTTCTTCTCGGATTGTAGCGGAAGTCTTATTTCCATCCAGTATTGTGGCCATATTTCGATTTATTGTAGTAAAAATTAGTTATAAATATTCAACTTAAAATCAGGTGTCAGAAGCTCAGAAATCTTGTATAACACCTGGTAATTCTTCTGTCACCCTTTAATCAAGCTTCAGCACGGCCATAAAAGCCTCCTGGGGAATCTCCACATTGCCCACACTCCGCATTCTCTTCTTTCCTTTCTTTTGCTTTTCGAGCAGTTTTCGCTTACGCGTAATATCGCCTCCGTAGCATTTTGCAAGTACGTTCTTACGCATTGCCTTCACCGACTCCCTGGCAATAATCTTGGTGCCGATCGAAGCCTGAATGGCAATTTCAAACATTTGCCGCGGTATCAGCCCCCTGAGTTTTTCACATAATCTTTTGCCCCATTCATATGCCTTGTCCCGATGAACGATGGCCGATAGTGCATCCACCTTATCGCTATTGAGCATAATGTCCAGCTTTACCATATTCGACTGGCGGTAGCCGATCAGTTCATAGTCCAGAGATGCATAGCCGCGTGAAATGGTCTTTAGTTTATCAAAAAAATCAAAAACGATTTCTGCCAAAGGCAACTCAAAGGATAGATCTACCCTGTCACTTGTGAGGTAAACCTGATTTTTAATAATGCCCCGCTTGTCGATACACAGCGCGATGATCGGTCCGATGTAGTCGGATTTGGAAATGATCTGGGCACGAATAAATGGCTCTTCGATATGCGAAATGGTATTTGGTTCCGGCATTTCAGAAGGAGCGTTGACCTCAGCAAATGAGCCATCTGTTTTAACTGCTCTAAACTGAACTGAAGGCACTGTGGTGATCACAGTCATGTCAAATTCGCGCTCCAGGCGCTCCTGCACAATTTCCATGTGCAGCATGCCGAGAAAACCACATCTGAAACCAAATCCCAGCGCCGCTGAGGTCTCCGGCTCCCAGACGAGGGAGGCATCGTTGAGTTGCAGTTTTTCCATCGAATTCCGCAACTCTTCGTATTCACTGGTTTCGACAGGATAAATACCCGCGAAAACCATTGGCTTCACATCTTCAAAACCTTTTATACCCTTGGTGCATGGATTGGCAACATGTGTAATGGTATCGCCTACTTTCACCTCCTTTGCAACTTTGATCCCCGAAATCAGATAGCCTACGTTGCCGGTTCCAATGATCTTTTTGGGCAATTGATTTAATTTCAATACGCCTACTTCGTCTGCATCATACACTTTTCCGGTGTTCATAAATTTCACCTTGTCGCCCTGGCTGATGGTGCCATTGAAGACCCGAAAGATAACCTCAATGCCTCTGTATGAATTAAAAACCGAATCGAAAATCATTGCCTGCAGTGGTTCCTCCGGATCACCATCCGGGGCCGGTATCCGTCTGATTACCGCCTCAAGTATTTCTTGAATGCCAATTCCTTCTTTGGCCGAGGCATAAATAACCTCATCACCATCTATCCCCAGCAGATCAACAATCTGATCTTTTACTTCTTCTGGCTGAGCTCCCGGAAGGTCAATTTTATTCAGGACCGGAATAATTGTAAGGTCGTGCTCAAGCGCCAGATACAAATTTGAAATCGTTTGGGCTTCGATGCCCTGGGAGGCATCTACCACAAGCAACGCTCCCTCGCATGCAGCAATTGAGCGGGAAACCTCATATGAAAAATCCACATGGCCCGGCGTGTCAATCAGATTCAGGATATAATCTTCACCTTCAAAATTATAATCCATCTGTATGGCATGGCTTTTTATGGTAATACCGCGCTCACGTTCCAGATCCATATTATCAAGCAATTGTTCCTGCATCTCCCGTGCGGTTACCGTGGAAGTAGCTTCGAGCAAGCGGTCGGCCAGCGTGCTTTTACCGTGATCAATGTGTGCTATTATGCAGAAATTTCTTATTTTTTCCATACCCTCAAATCGAACTGCAAAAGTAGGTATAAAATAAAAAAGAATTGAACGGTCAACTAAAATATTCATCCAGCACCATCCACCCCGGTTGCATTAAAACCGGCTGAACTTCGGGCTATGATGCCGGCCTCTCACGACAATGGATTAAACTTTTACATGGTGACAAATATCTTTCTGTCTTCTAATTCTACTGAAATGTCTGCAGGGTTACATCCATTTTGTTTTCTGACTGGCTTTAGAATTACCGGATGACCAGGCAGGCTTTGTTTTCAACTTTCGGAACTGTTGTCAAAAGAAATCTGACCGTATTCCACAAAAATAAATGTGACGGGATAAGATTCCTTTCACTGTTCAAAACACTATAAACAAAGCACCAACTTTGCGCCTTCGCGCCTTTGCGGTGCATTTCAAACAACGCTTCAATTTACCATCAAATACAAACCTGCATCATTTCCATTTATAAGAATTGGTGTTTATTTGTTCAACCGCGGAGACGCTTAGATTTTGATCATATAAATCTTTCGTGCTTTGCGTTTCTGCACCTTTGCACAAAAAAAATCCGTCATTTATCCGTTGACCCGACACTGGAGATTTTTCTCAAAAAATCAATAGCGCTCTTTCCGGCGCAAATCCGGGCCGGCAGAAATGTAGTCAGCACAACCAATAACACTAAATAAATAGCGGTGACGACAAAAGCCGGGTAGCTTTGTAGTGCCCTGGTGTCGATGCTTTTTTGGGTGATGGTGTTGAACAAAGGGGCGATCTGATCGATCAACACAAGGCTCCAAACCAGTGCAGCCATAACATAGATAAGTGTTTCAAAAACAAGAATACCCGCAATACCAATCGATGTTTCTCCGTACAATCGCCGCACAAAAAATTCCTTATATCTCAGAGACATCTGACTCTTCATAATAAGGAAATAAACGACTGCGGTAATGATCAGAATAGCAATGATGATCATCATGATCTCAAAAGAACAATATTGTAGAAACGGCACATTTGATGTATCGGACTGATGGTCAATATAAAAGAGACATATAAGCAGAAATGAAGTGATGCCCGAGGTAAGCGAAAACAGCTTTACCAGTCCAAGCCACCATTTTTCCATTAACAACCTCATAGTGGTCAATATGTATCTTTTGAATAGCATTTTAATATATCCTCATAACCGAAGTCGCAACTAGCGTACCCGATTTATATGATATTGATATTCAGATATATATGAAAATATAAAATAGAAGTTGCTGAATAAGTGCACACTTCCAAAATATGAATGTACGGTATTGAACAACCGGAGCAGTATTTTTAAAAGAGTACTGGTTGACCGACAATTCCTCAATAATGGATGAATAACTGACTTTTATCATCGAATAATTATTGAAGAATGTCTTACATTGCGAGTTGATTTTTTTGACTATGAAGGTCTCTACGTCCAAACCTTTTCAGATAATTTATTCGCTCTACGAGCATGAATACCTTGGGTATCTGTTCGAATCTTTTGCCGTACAGCTCACAGATAACGGCAAACTGACCCTGTGTAATCAAAATATTTCAGCACAAAATGCAGGTGAATTTGCCAAAGGAATCGATGAGACAGACTACGAGATTATTGAATTGATGGATTCCATGCAGCAGGAAGTGGTGATCCGGAAATTTCATAAAATGAAAATCAAGCCACGGGACTTTTTCGATAAGGTTTATAAAGGCCCAAAAAAAGACGAAGATGTGAATAAACTCCTGCGTGCAGAAATCCAGAAATACCTGGAAAAACGCAGAAGCAAAATTCTACAGAGAATTTACGGTAAACGGCTTTTTGAAATGGGCAATGACGGCGAGCCGACCTGGAAGGAGATTGAAGTACTCCCTCCTATTTCCACAATTTTGTTTCATTTCAGACGCAACGAAGAAAATACGCACTATTTCCCCACCATAAAATATGAGGGAGAAAAGCTGGAATTCCAGACCAAAAAGTCATACATCATTTGCAGGGATCCGGCCTTTATGGTTTGCGACAATAAACTGTACAGTTTTGCTAAATATGTGGATGGCAATAAGCTGATGCCCTTCATGAAGAAGAAGTTCATCATAGTGCCAAAAAAGCTTGAAGATGAATATTACAAGAAGTTTATCGCTCCGCTAATTGGCGGTTTTGATGTATATGCCAAGGGATTTGATATAAAAACCGAGCGTTATCAGGCCATCCCAAAACTGCTTGTCACAGAGCTTGCGATCAATCCGGTACAAAATCTCAACCTATTTGGCGAACGGGTGGCCAATGCCGAAGATTCCAATTCGCTAAGGCAGGAGGAGGCGAAAATTCTTTTTGATATCACTTTTGACTACAACAGTTATAATTTCAGGGCAGACAACGCCAGGGAAGTGAGCGTGAAAGTTGAGAAAAAAGACGACAACTATACCTTCTTTCGCATCATCAGGCATAACCAACAAGAAATTCAAATAATCAACCTGCTCAGGGAACTTGGATTGGATCTGAAAAATTCGAAGTGTGTCTTGCCACTTCCGAAAGCGATCGACTGGCTATCAAAATACCACAAAGACCTGACGGCCAACGGAATCAGACTGGAACAAAAAAACACGAAAAACAAAAGGTATTTCATTGGCCATGCCTCTATTTCTGTGGAAGTAAGGGAAAGCATTGACTGGTTCGACGTTTATGCAATGGTAAAGTTTGGAGAGTTTGAGATTCCATTTCGCGATCTCCGCCGAATCATCCTGAGAAAAGGAAATGAAATACTTCTCCCGAATGGCGAGATCGGAATTATCCCTGAATCATGGATCCGGGACTACTCCGAGCTTTTTGCATTTATGGATGAAAACAAATCCAACCCTCAAAAGCTGACACTCGAAAAACACCATCTGGCATTGGTCAAAGACCTGGACACCGGCAACCTCGCAAAGGTGACCATGTCTGAAAAGCTTGAAAAGTTGCGGGATTTTGAAAAGATCGATACCGTTCCGGTACCGGCAGGATTTAACGGACTACTCCGCCCATACCAGCACGCGGGCTATAATTGGCTCAATTTTCTGCATCAATACAAATTTGGTGGTTGCCTGGCTGACGATATGGGTCTGGGAAAAACCATACAAACACTGGCCTTTTTACAATATCATAAAGAACAGGAAGAAGCTAGCCCATCGCTGCTGGTGGTGCCAACCTCTCTGTTGTACAACTGGGAACTTGAGGCTTCCAAATTCACACCTGAACTAAAAATTTATAATTATACGGGGTCCAACAGGATCAAAGATGTTTCATTATTTAACGGGCATGATCTCATCCTGACCTCCTACGGCATCGCCAGAATGGATATCGGGCTTCTCAGTACTTTTTATTTCAACTATGTGATACTCGACGAATCACAAACAATTAAAAATCCGACGAGCAACATTTCAAAGTGTGTTAAAAGACTGCATTCCAAAAACCGTTTGATACTGACCGGAACACCCCTCGAAAACAGCACGCTTGATCTCTGGTCTCAAATGTCGTTTATAAATCCCGGCTTACTCGGAGGGCAATTGTTTTTCAGGAATGAATTTTTGACTCCAATCGAAAAACACAGCGATCAGGACAAAACCAGGAAGCTTTACTCCATCATCAAGCCATTCATCATGCGCCGGCACAAATCGCAGGTGGCCACCGAACTCCCTGCTAAGGTGGAAAGTATAAAGTACTGCAATATGACCGGCCAGCAGGAGGACCGTTACGAGGAAATAAAATCGTATTTCAGAAATAAGATTCTGGAACAAATAGACAGCCAGGGGCTGGGTAAAACTCACCTTACTTTACTTCAGGGTCTCACCAAACTCAGGCAGATTGCCAACCACCCAAAAATGATTGATCAGGAATACGAAGGTGAATCCGGCAAAATGGATGCTGTAACCCGAATGATCATGAGTGCAATCAGTGAAGATCATAAAGTGCTGGTTTTTAGCCAATTTGTTAAGCATCTTACCATTATCAGTGATTTCCTGAAAGAAAGTAACATCCCTTTTGCCTATCTCGACGGATCCACCAAAGACAGGCAGGCTCAGGTCGAAAGTTTTCAGAATGACGACCACATTAAGATATTCCTGATTTCACTCAAAGCAGGCGGTGTCGGGCTCAATCTGACCAGGGCGGAATATGTATTCATTCTTGACCCCTGGTGGAACCCGGCCGTTGAGCAACAAGCCATCGATCGCGCACACCGCATTGGCCAGGAAAACAAAGTGTTTATTTACAAATTCATCACAAAAAATACCGTGGAAGAAAAGATACTGAAACTTCAGCAACGCAAAATGAGGCTGGTTTCGGATCTGATTTCAACGGAAGAAAGCTTTGTGAAGAACCTTTCAAAAGAAGATATTGAACTGCTGCTGGAGTAGTGCCTGGCGGGCCTTTTACCTCGCGAATAAGCGTCTTTGCGGTGTATTTCAGACCACACCTCAGGTGAGCATCAAACTACGATACAACGTCATTTTTATGAATAATCCATGGAAATTAATTCTCCAACCACTGAGACCGGCAGACGCAGAGCGTCTGATCTTATAAATTTTTAATCTTTGCGCCTTAGCGTCTTTGCGAGAAAATCAATCGCCAATTTATTAAAGATATGGCGCTGAGTTACTATGTGCGCACCACAAGTAAGAAAGACCTGATTCAGGATAAAATAGTGGTATGCTATATGGATTGAATTACAACCGGATTACTGTTGCTAGAACATGGATGCCATCCGCAACTGCCTGCGCAAAATTTGCTTGGCCTTGACGAGCTGGTTTTTAACTGTATTTTTTGAAATGTTCATGAGATTGGCAATCTCTTCATAAGATTTACCTTCCTCATAATTTAGCTGAATGATCTTTCTTCTCTTTTCTGTGAGATCATCCAAAGCCAATTTCACCTTTTCGATGCGTTCCTCCTTTAATTCTGTATCCGGATTCTGCTGAGCAACGATATTGTGCCAGTAACGCTCCTTCATAAAATCGTTGCGTTTTACCTCTTTCAGATAATCAAAAATCCTGTTTCTCAAAATTGTAAAAAGATATGAAGTAAAATTCAAATCAGGATTGATGCCCGATCTGCGCTCCCAGACTTTGATAAAAGCTTCCTGCACCATGTTTTCAGATTCTTCCATATCCTTCAGAATAGAATTGCTAAACCGGATTGCCGGCTCCCTGAATTGATTGTACAGTGCGTTAAATGCACGCTCGTCTCCCTGAATAAACCGATGTAGTAGTTCTTTTTTCATATGCTTTATGGTTGCGTCCATTTTTGGATTTGAATCTAACCTGAATTAAAGAAAGGAGGGTTATGGCATCATTAAGTATGCATTAAATTAACTAATCCTCCAGCCTGAATTGACAACAACAAACCAACTCATGTAATTAATTCATGATAAATTTAGGATTAAGACCAATTGGTAGTATGCGTAAATTGCGCTTATTAAACCTTATTTTGCGTCGAGGCTAAATTGTTGACACATTGGTAATGATATCTTAAAACTGTGTTTATCGAATCCGGAAATGAAAAATTACCTTTAATAAAATGGTATGCGGACCAAGAAAATGTCCCGGAAAAGATCGATAAAACCGCTAAATGAGTCCCTGCCCGACATGTTGTAGTGCAATAAAAAAAACTTCTCTACCGCACTGCCGGGCAGGATCATCATCCCACATTAACACACCATGAAAAATCTTTATTCACCGCCCCTTCCCTTAATAAAGGATTTCGGTGTTTCTCTGTTAAAACTTTTTTGAATGGCTTCGAATAAACCATCCTGAATAGCAAAAAAGGTTCAGACCACCAACTCCCAGCCTTTTCGGGCCTCCCGCCTGACCAGACTTTGAGCGAATTCCAATGCATTCACCTCCATATATTCCTTCCGGTAGCGCGGATTGCCATTGTCATTGTTAAGTACGATTGTCTTGGGAATGCCAATCTTTTCATCAGGACCGATATTAGTAAATTCCATTTTGTCACCATCCCATTTCAGCACCCTGTTAAGGGCTGCAAGCCTTGAAGCCACTGTGCCCATTACAACCACTTCGTTAAATGGACCGGCATATTCAAAATGAGATTTTGTCTTGATTCTTTGCTCAGGACTTTCCCTGCATGCCCTGAGCCAGTCTTTTTCATGCCCGTCTATCCCTTCCGGAACAATGCGCTCTTTGATCTCCGGCTTGTAATCGACGAATTTTTCCTTTGGAAGAAAAACCGGATTGCGTGCATAGCAGCCGCACACTATTTTGCCCTTCGTTCCAACGAACATCACGCCACCGTCCCGATCACCCATCATTTCGCCTTCAGGCATTTCAACAGGGCGATCCGGCATAAGGCCGCCGTCAAACCACGTCAGCTTCACCTTGGGCATTGTCACATTTCTATGCTTAGCCCTTTCGGGAAAATAGAATGTAATTTTCTCAGACTCCGGAGGCGAATCATAGGTCCATTTGGAAGTACTGGCCTCAACACCTTCAGGATACTGTAACCTTAATGCCCTCACTGCCACATCGAGTATATGGCATCCCATATCGCCAAGTGCGCCTGTACCAAAATCCCACCTGCCCCGCCAGTTCCATGGATGGTAAGCGGGGTGATAGGGGCGCTCCGGGGCAGGGCCCAGCCAAAGGTCCCACTTCATGCCATCGGGCATATCGTAGTTATCCTCAGGAAAATTAAGACTTTGTGGCCATACCGGTCTGTTGGTCCAGGCATAAACTTCGGTTACTTCCCCGATGTCTCCATTCCAGATGCTTTCGCAAACCAATGCAGTGGCTTCATTCGATGCACCCTGATTGCCCATTTGGGTTGCCACCGGATATTTTTTTGCTGCCTGGGTCAGAATTCTCGATTCATACACGGAATGCGTCAGGGGTTTCTGACAATATACATGCTTGCCGAGTTTCATGGCATCCAGCGTGATATTGGCATGGGTATGATCAGGGGTGGCAACGATTACGGCATCGATCTGATCGCCGATTTCCTTAAACATCTTTCTGTAATCCTGATATGTGTAGGGTTCAATTGTGTCCGGAAAATCCTCCTTGAATTGCTTCAGGCGATTGGTAATTGGCCGCTTGTCCACATCGCAAAATGCTACAATATTCTCATCCGCACACTTACGCATGTTGTTGTAGCCCATCGACAGGCCGATCAGGGCAATATTCAGTTTCCCTTCCGGAAATTTCTTCACTTCTGCACACCCTGCAGTCAGATATGCAGGGACGGCTGTTGCAGTCGCCAGAATGGCTGCAGATTTTACAAATTCTCTTCTTGGCATTTTACTCTCATTATTCATGGTTTTCAATCTATTGTATTATGATAAAAAAATGAACCTGACACCAAAAGTCATTGTCTATACCCGCTTAATCAATGAATCAGGCTATAACCGGGAACGGGTTTTTCTGTTTTCTTTTATAAGTAATGCAAATTGTTCATCATTCCTTTATCAGCCAGACTTCCGAAACAATCGTGCCCCAGCCACCTGAATTTCTCCATTGTTCCACTTCTACACGATCGCCAATGGCTACTCCGGGTGATTTTTCAAAGCGAATTATCACTTCACCATCCTTCACAGCGCTGCGCGGAACAGAGAAAGTAAAGAAATCGCTCATCTGCAAGGGCAATTCAATGTCCCTGGCCAGTAGCACGTCATCAGCATAAATAGATTGTGCTTTTTGATTCATTCGCATTGCGTACCGCTCCTGATACCACGGCCGCACCAGCGTGACGCGCAGCTTGTATCGTCCGGCAGGATCCAGATCCCGATAGTGCAGCGTAACACCCTGCTTTTCGTCCTGAGTGAAATGCATCGATCTTTGGGAAGGTCTGTTTCCTTCTGACAGCATCTGTGACACATAAGGCTGTCCGTGATCATACGGATAACCAAGAACAACATTGGGTGCGTGGTTGCCCGTCCCAAGATTATCATAATGCCCCCCTTCTCCCGGATTATCATAATCGACGATCATGCGTAGCAATTCAATCCGCTCCTTTCCTTTTGAGGCATGCGCCCGCTCAAGTTGACGACTCAACCAGCCTAAACCGATGAAATCATGCTCAAGTGTAAAATATCCATCATTGCGCACACCAAAAATTTCGTTGCTTTCCTCTCCCAGGCGACCGGCTTCAGCTTTCAGGCTGATCATCTCATCAGTGGGTTGCGGATCACTTTTCAGCAAGGCCATCACATCGGCAATCTCTGAAGTCTTTGAGCCTTCGCTGAGTATTTTTTCTGCGCGTTGCTCAATTTTTTCCTGGATCTCCACTTGCTGCCTTACATCTAATTGTACATATAAATCCAATACCGCCTTTTGCATATATTGTCGCCAAAGCCAGTTGTTGCGCATCAGATTGGCAGGCATGACTTCACCGGCCTTTTGCACCAGTTGATAATATTTCATAATTCCTTCTTTTTCCTGTAATGGCGTGCCAGGCATTTCTTCGAGATTTTCTTCCAACTGAAAAATCGCCTTTGCCATCTGAGGTGCCGATTCATTTCCGAACCATGTCCGGCAATATTCCTCCACAATATCTTCTACGCTTCTTCTGGGCGACCAAAGCAGCCGTTGCCACATCCATTGATTGAAATGATCATGATGTCCGCTGGAATGTGTAATATCCCCAATGCCATAGCGCATCAGGTCGTTAAATACCCTGTGATAATACCGGGGCCAGGCATAGAAGGTGAGTCGGTTATACACCATGGTGAGAAACTGATCTGGCCGCCGCTCGTAAATATCGTGACTCCAGTGCGGTGGCAAATCGCCATTTTTATCAGCGCGCGGATACATCTGGATATAGGCGTGCTGTGCATATTTCCAATGCGTGATTTCGTTGTAATAAACCAGTTTGTGCCGTGGTGGCATCTGCCTGATTATTTCCAGAGGATAAAGTCCGTAGGGGCCAAATCCGGGATATTGAAAAAGGTCCATTCGATGTGTTTGTCTGTGGCCGGGTTGCCAGGTGGTGGCATCCGAACCGGGGCCATATCCCCACGCCCAAAGCCAATCCCTGGGTTTTTCTTTTAAATATTCAAAAATCGCCAGATCATCAGCATTGTCGAATTTCTGGTTTGTGAAATAAATTTTCGTTTCCGGATGATACTTGTGAATGATGCCGGCCATATCTTCCACCAGTTTGATAAATGTCAGGCCGTACGGTTTGCACCTGTCGCACTCACAGCCTCCGCCATCACCTCCGTGAAACTTAACAAGGTCATAGTCGGGCATGGTCCTGGCAAATTGTTCGCATTTTTCCAGCATGTAGGTACGGGCTCCCTCCACGGATGGACAAACGTAACCCAATCGGCCAATCGATTCGGATGCAAACCAGTCAGCATTATCTACTTCGGGGGCTGTATTGGCGCCGAATCCACCCTGGGTCATCAATCCAAATGATCTGATAAATTCGTACACTGGCCCGGGTCCGGTACTGAAAATATTCGCCCCGGCCAGCGCGTAGTCAAGGATTACCCGCTGGGTTTCTTCTTCTGTCCAGTTGCGAACTTTCGCGATACTTTTCGCGATATGGCTCTGGCCAAACTGTGTACCTCTGATCTCGAATGCCGGCGCAGTACGTATATTCAAATCATTCGGAATTATGATATAATCCTCCCCAAAGCTGATTTGCCTGAGCAGTTCACCAACTACGTACAGGCATCCCCTTTCATCAATGCCCGCTGCCATCAACAAATTATCACCTGCCGAGCGCAGCAGAAAACCTTCCGGGCCAGGGGCCAGATCACTGAGCTTTGGTATTCGGTGTTGATCAAAGACGCGGGCTATAGCTTTATGATGATCATACCTGCCAAGCAGTATAACAAAGGCATCCGAATTTATGCGCTCTTGTTCCTGACCGATTTCGACCCGGATTGCTGATTTTTCTGTGATCCGGTCTTTGAGAAGATCGGCAACCTTTTTCTCTATTGCATTGGCAGCCGAACCATAATTGATTTGAACCCGGCCGGTTTTGATGTATTCTTTTCCGAAAGATGCTTCATGACAAAATGTTACCAACAGAATGATCAAAACGCCATAAAGTAGTTTTGAAGCGGGCAAAGGCCTATGGAAAAAATTCATATTTTTTTTGTTTCGGGTGTTAACGAAAGCCACAATTCACTATGCAAGCTCCCGGCTCAGGAAGTCTCTGTAAAAATACGATCAATGTATTTAAAAAGGCCAGACGATAGCCTTTAATAATTTATGAATCGTAATTCTGATAAAATGCCTTTTCTTTTTTTATCTAAAGGGCGCCTCTTAAAAACACGCATTTCAATTACTTAAAAACATGGGCTTCAGGACACTTTTATTTGTGATGTTGATCTTTTTTACATCATTCGCTTACAGCGCAAAAATTGAATTTTCAAATGTATGCATCATTGTTTCTTCTGATATCAAACCGCAGGTTCAGCAATCCGCCATCCGGATTTTGCAGGAGGAAGTTCAAAAACGCAGCGGCCTTTCGCTAACTAAAATCAATCGCTGGCAAGAAGCCAATCAGGTTACGATCGCGTTGGCACTGACGGAAACCAAAAAATTATCAGGCATCGCGCCTCCAAAAAGAGAAGATAAATCCTTGCCTGAATGGCAACCGGAAGGATACAGGGTTTTGGAGCAGCAAAGCGATAATAAAAGGATATTATGGATAATTGGCAAAGACTCCAGGGCGGTGATTTTCGGAATCGGCGAACTGCTCCGCAATGCAGACATAATGGAAGGAAAATTTCTGATCGAAGAAAGCATCGACATCTCCACATCTCCTGTTTCTTCGCTGCGCGGACATCAGATAGGTTACAGAAACACGGCAAATTCTTACGATGCCTGGAGTGTTGAGCAGTATGACCAATACATCCGCGAGTTGGCGCTTTTTGGCACCAACGCCATCGAAAACATACCGCCACTGGGCAAAGATGGAAGTCCGCATTTTCAAATTTCTCCTGAGGAAATGAATGTGAAAATGAGTGAAATCTGCGATGCGTATGACATTGAATACTGGGTTTGGACACCCGCTACAGTCGATCTGACCAATCCGGAATTACGCGCACAACAACTCGAACTGCATGAGGCAAATTATAAAAAAATCCCACGGCTCGACAATGTGTTTTTTCCGGGAGGCGACCCGGGACACAACCATCCACGCGAAGTGATGCCATTTCTGAAAGACCTGCATACACGGATGGTAAAATATCATCAAAATGCCGGCATGTGGATTTCGCTGCAGGGATTCAGTCAGGAACAAATCGACTACTTTTACCAATACCTAAAAGAGCAAAAACCGACCTGGCTTCGCGGAGTCGTTTCAGGTCCGAGCAGCCCGTCGATCTCCGAGACGCGATACCGGCTGCCGGCACAATACAAGCACCGCCATTATCCCGACATCACCCATAACGTGCGGTGCGATTACCCGGCATTAAATTTTGACCAGGCTTTTGCTCTAACGATTGGCAGGGAGGGCATCAATCCGCAGCCGGCTTATTACGCCAAAATCCATGGAAAGTACGCACCTTTTACGGATGGGTTTGTCTCTTACTCCGACGGATGTCATGACGATATAAATAAATTTATCTGGAGCCAGCGCGGCTGGGCTCCCGACAGAAATGTGATTGACATAGTGAGGGAATATTCGAAATTTTTCTTTTCGAAAGCCGTAGAAAGCTCAGCTGCTGACGGCATCCTGGCGTTGGAGCAAAACTGGCTCGGCCCGATTAATGACAATGGCAGCATCGAGCCCACGCTGGCATTCTGGCAAAAACTTGAATCTGCCAATCCGGAGTTGTCAACTAACTGGCGCTGGCAATTACTCACACTGCGGGCACATTACGATGCTTACGTGCGAAGGCGCAAAATCAATGAATCAAATCTCGAAAAAGAAGCGAATAAGATGCTGCTGGAAGTCGATAAACTGGGCTCCGAAAAAGCAATGAGCGATGCACTGGAATTGGTAAACCGCGCCGATACCCAACCTATAGAACAGGAGTTGAGACAAAAAATAGAGCAGTATTGCCTCGATCTTTTTGAATCCATCGGACTGCAGACAAGTGTCGAAAAATACCAGGCAAGCGGTGCGCAGCGCGGGGCAATTCTGGATTTTGTCGATTATCCATTGAACAATCGATGGTGGCTGGCGGATCAGTTTGAGAGAATAAGGAAAATGGATACGGAATCTGAAAAAGCCGCGCGACTTAAGCTGATCGCCAACTGGGAAAATCCCGGCCCCGGCAGCTACTACGATGATATTTCGAATATTGCCAATAGTCCGCATGTCACGACCACAGTTTATGATGCTGTGGACTTTGGCTGGTGGGATAGCGGAAACTGCCGCTGGCGGTTGTCTTCACAGGTCTATCAGAATGATCCCATCCTCGAATACGAAGACCTTGACCCAAATGCCCGGTACATCATTCGTGTGGCAGGATTTGGAGATGCCCTGATCAGGGTTGATGGGCAAAGGTTGCAGCCATTGGTGTATGACAAGGAATTGGAAGGCTTCAAGGAGTTTATTGTGCCACGGCAGGCCGTAGGCGATGGTCGGTTGCGGGTTACTTTTGACCGGCCTGAAGAATCGCACCTGAACTGGAGGTATTATTCCAGGATTTCTGATATATGGCTGATAAAAAGATAATTAAGACGATGAAAAGAATCATTCTCCTTCTTCCGGTACTCCTGATCATTTTTTATTCCTGCAAACAAAATGAAATCAATACAACTGGAAAGCAGCCAGTTTATTTGGATGTGCCTTACCTGCAGGATTATGCAGTTAAATTTATCAATAAAAACCAGGAAGCAATACTGAAAAAAACGTTCACCGACCGCAATGAAGTCGTGCAGGTACTGACTACCAAAGGCCTGACCCGACCTGATAACGGGCATTTACAATATCCCGGCACCCTGGAACCCGACATTACCTACCAGCCGATGGCAGACAAAAAAGTTGCGGATATGATTGTTTATCAAGACCAGTTTGTATATCTGGATGACGAGGCAATATTCAGCAATGCCTGGGCGGGGAAACTATTTATAAGGCATAAGATTGGTAAACCCGAACGGCTGGCCGGCGGTGAGAATTTTCAGTTTATGATATCTTCAGGAAATGTATATTCCATCCTGAACGAGGAAGGTATTTTACATGGAGGCAACCTTAAAGGTGAGGTTTTGCAGGTAGAATATGCTTCTGGTCTTCAGGCATATCTGGCACTGACAAAAAATACGCTAAATTCCATCAGTTCAAAAACCGGTGAGGTCAAAGTGCTCCATCAGGGAATTGATTTGTCATGTTTCGCATTGATGACAGGCACTGAAATAGCACTGGGCACGACCAATGGATTTAGTATCATCGGTGTGGATGGTAAGGTGATCAGGGAAAAGGATGACCGCCTTCCATGGCCGGAAATCACAGCCATCAGGGAGATCAGCGGCAAATTGTGGTTTGGCTCAAGTAAAGGGGCCTTTATGCTTCGGGAAGATGAAAAATTCAATTATTACTTCGGCAAAAGATGGCTGCCGGGGGATATTGTGAAACATATTTCCGAAGGTCCCGGACAATCAGTACTGATCCTTACGGAAAATGGCCTTGGACAAATTTGCTTTATGGAAATGACCCTTGAAGACAAGGCCATGCATTTCGAAAAGCAGGTTCGTCAGCGGCACATTCGTTATGGCATCAACAGCAACCTGAGCAGGCTGAAAAATCATGATTTGTCCACTGCGCAAAACGGCATTGCCGACAGCGACAATCTCTGGACGGGCATGTACCTGGGCAGTCAGCTTTTCAGGTATCTCGTAACTGGCTCAGAAGATGCAAAGCAAAACTGTTACGAAGCCTTTGAGGCGATGGAGCGCCTGCATGAGATCAATCATATAGGAGGGCTGTTTGGCCGAACCTTCGAGCGCAGCGGCTACCATGAATTCAGAACCGAATACCGCAGCTATGTGGAAAACTACTGGTATGAAGGTTACAACAATACAACGAGCTGGCAGCATTCCGATGACCCCGAGTGGGACTGGCGCGCTTCGGCCAGCAGCGACCAGACCGTTGGTCAGATGTTTGCCCTGATACTCATTGCTGAATACATTGATGATGAACCATGGAAACAACGGGCCATCAAACTGATTGATGATCTGATGGGCTATCTGGTTGAAAACAACTACACCCTGGTGGATGTGGACGGAAAACCATCGCTCTGGGGGCGCTGGAATCCTGAGTACGTCAACCGTTTTCAAACAATGATTGGTGATCGCAAGGTGTATTCATCCAATCTTATTGCCTTTTTACAGGCGGCTTATCGCTTTACAGGAAAGGAAATATACCGGGAAAAGGCCTTTGAATTAATGGAACAACACGGCTACCTCGAAAACCTTGCCCGGCCTTTCAGCGAAATCGGCCCGGCTCCTGAAAACGCCGATGCCTGGAGCAAAATGCTTTCTTCCCAGTGGAACCACAGCGACGATGAGATGTACTTCCTGGCATACTGGGGTCTGCATCCCTATGCATTCAATGATACGCTCCGTGAAGTTTACCGGGAAGCCATCCGCGATCACTGGGAGTTTGAACGGCCTGAGAAAAACGCACTTTGGAATTTCTGCTATGCCCTGACCGGCGCCATGGAATTTGATCTGGAAGAATCGATCTGGCACCTGAGAGAATGGCCACTGGATATGATTGAATATAAAACGGAAAACAGCCACCGGAAAGACATCGAACTGATTGAGCCGGGGTTCTGGGGCCAGACCACCAAAGAAGTCCTGCCTCCCGATGAACGGCCGGAACTGAAGCACAATCGCAGTCTGTTTACGCTCGACCGGCCCGACCGGCAATCGGAACTAAGCGCCGGTGACACCTACCTGCTGCCCTACTGGATGGGGCGATTTCTCGGTGTGATCAGTGCGCCTCAGTCTGAGTGAAGAGCAGAAATCTATTATAATTGATTTTTTTTATCGGTTCGTGCGAAGCAGACTGGAAATGAATGTAAAACACACTACTTCCCAGGTGTAAGTCTCAGAGCTAAATATGTTGATTTTAGCGCGGATGTTACGCTATTTCATAATTTCAATTGATTTCTATCTCACCAGTCATGTATTCCCCTTCACCCTGTCTGAAATGTAGGGTATATATTCCTGCTATTGATGGCGTGAAAACATAATCCGTTTTGCGCTCAGGTATATCATCGGTGCACACCATATGCCTGGGATATTTGGCAAAAAAGGTATTAAAAATCTCCCTTTCGCGCACTACGGTTTCATTTCTGGAATATTGACCACAGCCATTATATACCAGGTGCCGTACCTCGAAAACCATCGTTTCATTTACTTTTCCTTGTTTAGGAAGGCTTGCTTCTGAAATTGGAGACATTTGTTCATAAAACTCTATTTCCAAATCACGCTGACATGCAATAATTAGTCCCGGGAAAATGAACAACAAAATCAAAAGTTTATGGTGTCCCATCATATTTCTGGCTGGGATACACAATTTAACTGATTAAATCTACAGGGGCTTAAATCTATCTGAATTTTTGTCCAACTCCGCAGGAGTGATATCATAATAGTATTGTCGATTGTGATTTTTTTCAGCACCGTAGGTGCGACATTGGCAATCCCATTTGCAGGCTTGTTATGATTTCGATCATTCGATGCCTGAAGGTTTCCGAACTCGCTTATTAAGATATCACCCCTACGGGGTTTTGGCTTTTATTCCTTTTTATCTGAATCTAAACACCGTGCTTGCTTCTCCGCAATTGCTCTGCTGTTGTAAAATCATTTGAAACCTGGTGCCCTTCCAGTGGCAGAATTTTCGCGTGAATGGCATCGATGATCCACTCTTTCTGGGGGAAGAAGTATTCCTCTAACTCATAAGCCGGGGTGATCCAGTTGCGCGAACCGACCACCACAGGAGGTGCATCGAGGTAATCGAAAGCAGATTCGGTGATGGTTTGTGCCATCTCATTTAAAACCGATCCGCGCTCACAGGCATCGCTGGCGAGCACAATCCTGCCGGTCTTTTTCACCGATTCAATGACTTTCTCATAATTAAAAGGCACGATGCTGCGTGCATCGATCACTTCCGCACTTAAACCATACTTTTCCTCCAATACCTTAGCTGCATCTATCGCCGTGTAAAGGGTGGAACCAATCGTGAGAATGGTGATATCCTTACCTGGCCGTTTGATGTCCGGTTCACCGATTTCAATCTCATAATAGCCCTCCGGCACACCATCTTCATGGAATAATTCCCCGATATCATAAATGCGCTGGCTTTCGAATACAATTACAGGATCTGTGCCCTGAAGCGCGGCATTGAGCAGGCCTTTGGCATCGTAGGGAGTGGTTGGAAAGATAACTTTAAGGCCGGGCACATGCGCCACCAGCGATGACCAATCCTGTGAATGTTGCGCGCCATATTTCGATCCGACAGAAACGCGCATAACCACCGGCATCTTCAGATAACCGGCGCTCATGGCCTGCCACTTGGACAACTGGTTGAAAACCTCATCGCCCGAGCGACCGAGGAAATCACAGTACATAATCTCCGGTATGACCCGCCCACCGCACATGGCGTAGCCCACGGCAGTACCAACAATGGCGCCTTCTGATATGGAGCTGTTAAACAACCTGTGATAAGGCAATGCCTCGGTCATGCCTCTGTAAACTGCAAAAGCGCCACCCCAATCACGGTTTTCCTCACCGTATGCAATCAGCGTCGGATCTTTATAAAACCGATCCATAATGGCTTCAAACAGGCCATCACGAAGCTGATAGACTTTCATTTTGGAGACTTCCTTGCCATCTTTAAAGGCATAGCGCTCTTTTTTAGCAATCTGCTGCACCCTGGGATTTTCTGATAATGCCATGTTCACCTCTGGCTCCCGATCGTCAAACCGGTCAACCGAGCCGTTTGTAAACATCACCTGCTCGATGGCTTTCGGATTTGCGATCAAATCCATCCCCGGAGAAATCGCATCATCAATGGCAAGTTTCAAAACACCTTCCACTTTAGTCACAGCATATTTTTTAATTTCATCCAGGTCTGCATCAGTACAAATATTTGCACTGACCAATGCCGCACCATAGTCGATGATGCTGTCCACCTTTTGCCAGGCTTCTATCTCTTCCCTGGTTCTGTACGAGGATGCATCAGACGGCGAATGACCACTAAACCGGTAAGTCAGGGTATCGAGCAACACAGGCCCCTTCTTCTCTACCAGAATTTGTTTTTTTCTTCGATATGCATCAATAACAGCAAGTGGATTGTAGCCATCGATGCGTTCAGCATGCATTTGGTATGGCGCGAATGCGGCGCCTACCCTGGCCAGCACATCATAGCCCATCGTTTCACCTTTTGTCTGGCCGCCCATGCCGTATTGGTTGTTCATGAAATTGAAAATAATTGGCAATCCGCCCTTATATTCATCTTCCCAAAGCAACCTGAACTGATCCATGGAAGAGAAGACCATGCCTTCCCAGACCGGGCCGCAACCCATGGAGGCGTCTCCTATGTTGGCAATGACGATTCCCGGTTTTCTGTTTACCTTCTTGAAAAGCGCCCCACCAACTGCGATGTCGCCCGAACCGCCAACAATCGCGTTGTTCGGGTACACACCAAAAGGCGTAAAAAACGCATGCATCGATCCGCCGAGTCCTTTGTTAAAACCGGTCTCGCGGGCAAATATTTCCGCCAGCGTTCCGTATAATAAGAAGTCAATTGCCAGATCATTTACTCCGCCCTGATGGTTTTTTTCGACAGGTCTGAGCGTTGCACCCTGCCAATAGCTCTTCATCACATCCATCAAACGGTCGTCATCCCATTTGTTGATCACAGACAGACCTTTGGCGAGGATTTCGCCATGACTCCGGTGTGATCCGAAGATGTAATCATTTTCATCCAGCAAATAAGCCATCCCAACAGCAGAGGCCTCCTGCCCTATCGACAGATGCGCAGGGCCGGGGTGATTGTATGGAATTTCATGGTATTCGCCATTCACCTTAATATCATTCAGCATGGTCTCAAACTCACGAATGATGACCATGTCGCGGTATATTTTCAGAAACTCATCCCTGGAATAATTGATTTTTTCCTCCTCAACCGATTTATTGTACTGATTGACCGGGATTGGGTCAAATCTGATTTCACCTGATTTTCGCTCTAATTTCGGATCAATGAATTCTACTTTTGGCATATGCATTTAATTTAGTTGGAGCGCTAAAGCCTGGGATCTTCAAGGCACATATACTCCTGTTTTTATTTTATTTATCTTGAAAGCAACAGGCATTTCCTGAAAATGTATTTCAAATCCATGCCGGCTCATATATTTAAAAGGTTCCTTGCTAATCGATTTTCTTTATTAAAAAATTGCTGAAGTTCATTTTCCGGCTCGTGAATTTTTCTATTACTAAAAATCAAAACCTTCTATCTCGCTGACCACCGATTGCAGAAATCTGGCAGCCGGAGCCCCATCCAATGCCCGATGGTCAAAAGTCAGAGACAGTCCGATTTTTGGAATAAATCCAAAAACACCTCCTTCAAGCTGCGCCGGTTGATGGTTAATGGTGTTTACACCAAGAATACCCGCTTGCGGCGGATTGAGCACCGGGGTAAACATCTCAATTCCAAAACCACCGAGATTTGTCATGGTGAACGTTGCCCCTTTTAGCATTTCCGGATCAACATTGCCTTTCTGGCAAGCTTCAGCCAACTCCTTCATTTTTGCTGATAACCCCTCGATGCTCAGATGATTGGCCGCCTGTACCGTTGGTACCATCAGGCCCCGCGGCGTATCGACAGCAAATCCCAAATGAACGTTGCTGAATGATCTGATGCTGTCACCCATAAAATGCATATTGATCTCAGGATTGGCAATGAGCGCCCGAACTGTTGCATAAGTCACCATGTCGTTGATGGTTATGTTGTATGCGTAACCATCTGCCATCCGGCTTTTTATTGCTTGCCTTGCGGCGAGAATTTTACGGGCATCTGCGCTGGTATGCAGGGTTAGTTGGGCCGTATTGGCAAGTGATTCGTACATGTTGGCTGCAATAATCTTCCGGATATTGGATATTCTTTTATCCGCATAATCATCGGCCAATGTCACGGAAGGCATCTGGCGCACATCCGAAGCGACTACTTTTCCTCCATAACCAGTTCCTTTGGCCGGAAGCACTACCTTGTCTTCACTTGATATCGCCCTGGCAAGCGGTGTGACCTTAGGCTTACCCTGGAGGGCGGCCCGTATATCCCGCTCGATAATCCTGCCTTCAGGTCCCGTACTTTGTATTCCTTCTATTTCCAGATGTGCTTTCTGAGCCAACAATTTTGCTCTTGGAGAAATACCTTTAGCAACCGTTTCAATATGCTCAGGCTTTACTTCCTGCGTTTTGTGCGTTTCAGGCATAGATAAAGTTTCAGAATCTGATTCTGAGACAGCCGGAGTCAATTCACTTTTTTCACCATTTCCGGGAAGAAATGCTTCGATCGACTCCCCCTCCTGCCCGATTACGCCTACCGACTGAAGCACAGGAACTTCCTCACCTTCCTCTGCAAAAGTAGCCAGCAATACACCATCAGCCGGCGATTCATGCTCGAAAGCCGCTTTGTCCGTTTCATATGCGAACAGCAAATCACCTTTGCTTACCTTGTCACCTTTTTTCACAAACCATTCCGTGAAGATGCAGCTCTCGACAGATTGCCCCTGCCTGGGCATGATTACCGCTTCGGCCATATTAAAAAGTTTTAGCGTTTGTTGAGGTAAAGATAAATACAGCAACTTGTATTTACAAGTTAATTTTAATGAATGTATCAAATGTAAGTATGTTTAATTATTTCCAGGCTCTAATTACAATGCAAGCATTTCAAGTTCAGCAAATAAATGTTCATTTATTTACCTTGAGGCAAAATTTTAATTTATTGAACCTCCGAAACGAATTTAAATCCATCAAATAAAACATGTAAAGAAAATATGAAAAAACATCAACTTGTATTGACAAGTATTAATGTTATATTTGCATAAATCCAATAAGAAGTGGTCACAGCATCCAGTGAAAATATACCAATGCATCGCAGGCTATATGAGCTGCTGAGAAAGCAAATTGTGGAGGGGGTGTATCCGGAAGGAAGCCTGTTGCCATCAGAAAATGAATTGTGCCTGGTGCATGAAGTCACCCGCCCCACTGTGCGGCAGGCGCTTACCCGACTGGCTGCGGAAGGTTACATCATCAAACATCAGGGCAAAGGAAGTTTCGTGAAGGCGCTTCCTAAAGGTATTGGCATTTTGTCATTACAGGGCACAACTTCCGGAGTGGGACAGCACAACCTGCAGACAAAACTCATCGGAAAACCATACCTTGGCAAATGGCCGGAAGATTTTCCTTTCGAACTTACCAATTTGGAAATTGTGTCCGGATGTCTATTCCTTGAGCGTTCCAGAATTGTGGATGGTAAAGCAGTACTTTATGAAATTAGCTACCTGCCCAATATGAACATCCCGAGGTTTACAACCAGGAAGTTTGAAAACAAAAGCCTGTTCGATGTGCTGCGCACCTTTTATGACATTGAAGTGACAGGAGGTGCCCAAAAAATACAGGCCATCCATGCGCCTGAATCCATTAGTGATTACCTTGAGATTGAAGCAGGCCGGCCAATTCTCAAACTTGACCGTAAAATAGATACTTCTCGTCAGGGATACAGGTTCTATTCATCGATTTATTGCAACACAGATGAATATTACCTGGAAGGAAATTTTTAGAAATCAGAATTTGTCTCTGCTCCTGCACGTGGGATTTTGGTGGCCGCCTGAACCTGATGGTATCCATTGTATTTAATTGCAACAGCGCTTTACCCTCTCTCTTCTGCTGCCTGATAAAGCAGCTCCTTTTTATGCCATATTTTTCATGTGAAAATAAAAAGAGGATGACTTTGCCTGGTGTGGTTCTTTGCCGACGAGAGAAGGACGAATACCGCTTTACCTGCGTGCATGCCGTTGAGATGCAAGGCCCGTGCGGCTGGTCTGTGGGATAGGTTGTGCGGGCTTGACCGGAGATTTCAAGGATGGTTGATCTCCTTTCTATACTTTAAATGTTCCTGTATCTTTTCTGTTTCCCCTAAAACTCACAACTTCCAGATGTTCATCATGAACACGATAATAAATACTTGTTTGTTTGCTTAAAAAACACTTTCGCAGATCCTTTCGTTTACTTGATGCCCTGTACATTTCAGGTGTTTTCGATATTTGATCAAGTAAATTTTCTATCCTGTCATAAACCTCTTTGGCCTTTTTTTTCTCCAAACTCCTGTACAATATATTCCAGTAATTCTATCTCTTCCTGCCTGGCACGCAGAGAATAACGAACCGTCAAGGCCAACTCTAAAAGTTAAAACGGTTTTTGATTTCTTCACGAACAGATTGATGAGATACGTATTGTCCACGATCTAACTGCTCCAACCCTTCATCAATAGCTGCCTGATCATCAATGCTCAATTCATCCCAAAGATCAACTTCATCTTCTATCCCCAAAAGAGATTTAATGGAGCTTAAAACATGCTCATCGTTGCTATTAATGATCTTTGATATCATTTTATATTTTACTTTGATGTCCATATGACGATATTCTATTTGTTTCATAAAGTTAACAATTTCATATAATAATTTGATTTAACGCAACGGACAACTTCGCTAAAGCTACGTTAAGTCCAAAGGATGGTATTTCATGATCTCTGTTTTTAGCTCTTCAGGGCTGGTTTGCCATTTGGAAATAAAACAGATTGTTTTCCGGTGGTGAATTGCATATTTCTTTG